>JAYTLP010000345.1:0-23357 GCA_043729375.1 Myxococcales bacterium | reverse complement strand
CGCGTGCTCCTTGAGCCCGAAGATGCGCACACCGCCGTGCCATGTGTCGTTGGTGAGCGAGCGGACCACCTCGAAGAGCGCGACGTCGTTCTCTTTCGTCATGCTCGTGAGGATGCGGCCCGGGGCCTCGGCGTACTGGTCGGCGTCGACGCCGATCGCATAGCGGCCCGTCTCGCGCGCGGCCTCGAACACGCCGAGGCCCGTGGTGCCGGCCGCGTGGAACACCACGCTCGCGCCGGCGCCGTACTGCGCGAGGCCGAGCTCCTTGCCCTTCTGCGGGTTCTTGAAGGCGTCGCCACTCGTACCCGCGTAGCCGGAGAGCACGCGGCAGTCCGGGCAGACCTCGAGCGCGCCGGCGCGATAGCCCGCCTCGAACTTGCGGATGAGCGGTATATCCATGCCGCCGACGAAGCCGATGGTGTGCGTGGGGGACACGAGCGCCGCGAGCGCACCGACGAGAAATGCACCCTCCTCCTCGCGAAACTTCACCGCGACCATGTTGGGCGGTGGCTCGACGAAGCCGTGCGCGTCGAACTTCGCGTAGTCCATGCAGGCGAAGTGGACGTCCGGATACTCCTTTGCAATGGCGTAGATATCGTCGGAAAAGATGAAGCCCACGCCGACCACGAGGTCGAAGCCACGCGCGGCAAAGAGGCGGATACCCGACTCGCGATCGGCGCCCTCGCCCGGCTCCACGTACTCGGCCTCCACGCCGAACGCGCGCTCGGCACGGGACACGCCGATGTACGCCATGTCGTTGAACGACTTGTCACCGCGGCCCCCGACGTCGAACACGAGCCCGACGCGCAGGTGGTGGTCGGCCGTCGTGGGACGCGCGTGCGACTTCGGTCCGCCGAGCAGTGCAACGACGTTGGCGGCGACGAGAAACGCGAGGATGGCGAGGAGGCGTTTCACCAGAGCGCCGTTAGTACTACACGCAGCGTCGCTTCCCGGACCCACGACCGTTGCGTTATGGTTCGCGACTTGTCGTCCTCCCTGCGCCTCTGCTGCTGCTTTTTCGCGACCGCACTGTGGGCTGCGAATGCGCGTGCCGACGAGGTCGTCCTCGGCGAGTACGGATCGCTCACGGGCTCGGAGGCCGTGTTCGGCAAGTCGACACACAACGGCCTCACCATGGCCGTCGACGAGATCAACGCGAAAGGCGGCATCCACGGCAACAAGGTGCGACTCGTGTCGTACGACGACCAGGGCAAGACGTCCGAGGTCGGCACAGCGGTCACGCGCCTCATCACGAACGACAAGGTGGTCGTCGTGCTCGGCGAGGTCTCCTCGTCCCTGTCCATCGCGGGCGGGCAGGTGGCGCAGCAGCACCAGACGCCGATGGTCTCGCCGTCGTCGACCAACGCCAAGGTCACCGACGTCGGCGACTACGTCTTCCGCGTGTGCTTCATCGACCCGTTCCAGGGCTACGTGATGGCTCGGTTCGCCACCGACGCCATCGCGCAACACGGCCTCGGGATGAAGCACCTCGCCATCCTCATCGACCAGCGCCAGGCGTACGCGCAGGGCCTCGGCAAGTACTTCGAGGCGTTCTTCGTGAAGATGGGCGGCACGCTGGTCGCCCGCGAGTCCTACCAGGGCGGCGACCAGGACTTCTCCGCGCAGCTCGGCCGCATCGTGAGCTCGGGCGCCGAGGCACTCTACGTGCCTGGCTACTACACGGACGTCGCCAACATCGCGAAGCAGGCCCGCGCGCTCGGCTACGAGGGTCCGCTCCTCGGCGGCGATGGCTGGGAGTCGGTGCAGACGATCGGCGGCGATGCGATCTCCGGTTCGTACTACTCGAATCACTACTCCGCCGATGAGGCCCGCCCCCTGGTGCGGCGCTTCGTGGACGAATACCACCGGCGCTTCGGCGAGGTTCCCGACTCGATGGCCGCCCTCGGCTACGACGCCGCGATGCTCGTCCGCGCAAAGATCGAGGCACTGCCCCCGCAGGCACCGGGTGATGCTGGCCTGGACACGCTCCGCAAGCAGCTCCGCGACGCGCTGGCGCACACGACGGGCTTCGACGGCGTGACCGGCAGCATCACGCTCGACGAGCGGCGCAACGCGCAAAAGCCTGCCGCCGTCATTCGCCTCGAGGGTCTGAAGACACCGCTGGCCACCACCATCGACCCGCCGACCGGCGACTTCGCAGAGGAAGCCCGCGCAGCCGTCGCCGCGCTCGACGCGAAGCCGGAAGCGACGCGCGAGGGCTCGGCCGGCCTCGGGCAGCTCCTCTTGAAGGGCGTCGCCGTCGGCAGCCTGTATGCGCTCCTCGCGCTCGGCTACACGATGGTCTACGGCATCCTGCAGTTCATCAACTTCGCGCACTCCGACGTGTTCATGCTCGGTGCCTTCTTCGCCTTGCGCTTCGCGAGCGTGTTCCGCCTGACGCGCCCGTCGGCGCTGCAGGCCACCGGCCTCCTCCTTCTCACGATGGCAGCGTGCGCGCTCGTGGGCTTCCTCATCGAACGACTCGCCTACCGGCCGCTGCGCAAGGCGCCTCGTCTGAACGTGCTCATCACGGCCATCGGTGTCTCGCTGTTCATCGAAAACGTCGGGCAGCTGGTCTTCGGCAAGAACGTCTTTCAGTTCCCGCAGCTCGAGGAGTCCACGCTGCACCTCGCGGGGATCGCGATCCGGTCCGTCGAGGTGGTCGCGATCCTCGGCGCGGCAGCCCTCATGATCGGGCTCGAGATCCTCGTGTACCGCACCAAGATCGGCCGCGCGATGCGCGCCGTCGCGCACGACCACAACGTCGCCGGCCTCATGGGCATCCCGGTCGACCGCATCATCTCGCTCGTGTTCGTGATCGGCTCCGTGCTCGCCGCTGCGGGCGGCCTCATCGTCGGGCTCACGTACGGCCAGCTCAAGCAGCCCGCCGACGCGTCGTGGGTGCTCTACGGCTTGAAGGCCTTCATCGCTGCCGTGATCGGTGGCATCGGCAACATTCCCGGCGCGATGCTGGGCGGCTTGCTGCTCGGCCTCACAGAGCAGCTCGTCGCCGGCTACCTGTCGACGACGTTTCGCGACGCCATCGCCTTCGGGCTCCTGATCGTCATCCTCATGGTCCGACCGAGCGGTCTCCTCGGCCGGCGCGTCGTGGAGAAGGTCTGATGCACGCGGGGAAAAACATCCTGCCGCTCCTCGCGGTCGGGCTCGTCGCGGCGACCCTCCAGCTCTGCGTGCCGAGCGGCAGCTATGCCGCCAAGATCCTCTTCGACATCGGTATCAACATCATCCTCGCCGTCAGCCTGAACATGGTGAACGGGCTCACCGGCCAGTTCTCCATCGGCCACGCGGGCTTCATGGCAGTCGGCGCGTACACGTCCATCGTCGTCACGTACTACGGCGGCTTCTCGCTCTTCGGCGACGTGGACAAGCACGTCACGCTCGGAGGCGAGGGCCTGTTCCTCGCCTCCATTGTCGTGGGCGGCATCGTGGCAGCGCTGGCCGGGCTCGTCGTGGGTATGCCTTCGCTGCGCCTGCGCGGCGACTACCTCGCCATCGTCACGCTCGGCTTCGGAGAGATCATCCGCGTGCTGCTCCAGGCCACGCCGCCCACGCTCGCGCCCGACGAGATGACCGACGTCTCGGGTCCTCTGCGGCTCGTTCACATGGGCGGTGCGCTCGGGTTCTCCCACGGGCAGTCGTACAACTCTCTCGCGTGGACGTGGGTAGGCGTCGGCCTCACGCTGGTCGTGGCGTATCGCATCCGCGAGTCGTCTCACGGCCGCGCCTTTCTCTCGGTACGCGAGAACGACATCGCGGCCGAGGCCATCGGCGTCGACACGACGCGCTACAAGGTGACGGCCTTCGTGCTGGCAGCGGCCTTTGCAGGCGTGGCCGGCGCGCTCTTCGCACACCAGCTCGGCGCCGGCACCGCGTCGCGGCCCGAGGAGTTCAACTTCATGAAGTCGTTCGAGGCCGTGATCATGGTGGTGCTCGGGGGAATGGGCTCCATCTCCGGCGCGGCGATCGCCGCCATCGTGCTCACGCTCCTCAGCGAGCTGCTGCGCTCGGTGCAGGACTACCGGCTCATCGCTTACTCGCTGCTGCTCATCCTCGTCATGATCCTCCGGCCCAACGGCCTCCTCGGCACGCGCGAGCTCTGGCATCGTCGCCGGCGGAAGGGCTCATGACGACCGCCGCGCTCGACGTGCACGGGGTATCGCTTTCGTTCGGCGGGCTCAAGGCCGTCTCCGACTTCTCGCTGTCGGTGCCGCAAGGCTCGCTGTTCGGCCTCATCGGTCCGAACGGCGCCGGCAAGACCACGCTCTTCAACCTGCTCACCGGTGTGTACCGCCCGGACACGGGCCGCATCGAGCTCGCGGGCCGATCGATCGTCGGCGAGAAGCCGCACCGGATCTGCGCGCTCGGCGCCGCACGCACGTTCCAGAACATCCGGCTCTTCGGCGAGATGTCGGTGCTCGACAACGTCCGTGTCGCCTGTCACCTGCGCGCCACGACCGGGCTCCTCGCGGCCACCCTGCGCACGGCGGCGTTCCTGCGCGAGGAGGCGCAGGTCGAGGGGCGCGCGCAGGAGCTGCTGCGGCTCTTTCAGCTCGACGCCTCTGCCGACGCGGAAGCGCGCAGCCTGCCCTACGGTCAGCAGCGCCGCCTCGAAATTGCGCGCGCGCTCGCCACGGGCCCGAAGCTGCTGCTCCTCGACGAGCCGGCCGCAGGCATGACGCCGCAGGAGAAGGTCGAGCTGCGCGCGCTCATCCGCCGGGTGCGTGACGAATTCGGGTGCGCGGTGCTGCTCATCGAGCACGACATGGGCCTCGTGATGCAGGTGTGCGAGCGCGTCGCCGTCGTGAACTACGGCGTGAAGATTGCCGAGGGGACGCCCGCCGAGATCCAGGCAGACCCACGCGTCATCGAGGCCTATCTGGGCAAGGCGGCAGACTGATGTCGATGCTCGAAGTCGAAGGCCTCGACGTCCACTACGGCGCGATCCAGGCGCTGCGTGGCGTGAGCCTGAAGGTGGAAGAGGGCCAGGTCGTCACGCTGGTCGGCTCGAATGGCGCGGGCAAGACCACGACGTTGCGCGCACTGTCGGGGCTGGTGCGGCCGAGCCGCGGGTCCATCAAGTTTCTCGGGCGGCAGCTCGTCGGCCAGGCGCCGGAGTCGATCGTGCGGCTCGGCATGGCGCACTCTCCCGAGGGTCGCGGCGTGTTTCCACAGCTCAGCGTGCGCGAGAACCTCGAGCTCGGCGGCTACATCCGCAACGACTCGCTGGATGACGACGTCGAGAAGGCGTTCGTGCGCTTCCCACGGCTCAGGGAGCGGAGCACGCAGCTCGCCGGCACGCTGTCGGGTGGCGAGCAGCAGATGCTCGCCGTCGTGCGCGCGCTCATGAGCCGACCCAGGCTGCTGCTGCTCGACGAGCCGTCGCTCGGCCTCGCTCCGCAGATCGTGCAGCAGATCTTTGCCATCATCGGCGAGCTCAACCGCGAGGGCATGACCATCCTGCTGGTCGAGCAGAACGCGCTCATGGCGCTGCGCTGCGCTCACGTCGGCTATGTCCTCGAGACCGGCGAGGTCTGCACGTCCGGCGATGCCAGGGCGCTGGCCGAGACCGACGCGGTCAAGAAGGCCTACCTCGGCATCGCGTGACGCCGCAGTTGTCGTGCGCCCGCATTCACCGCACGCTTGGGCCATGGAACGCTTCGCGCTCGTCTCGTCCGGAGTCAGTGGATTTCTCGCCGTGGCGCTCGGCGCATTCGGTGCGCACGGGCTTCAGGGGAAGCTCGCCGGCCTCGAGGACGGTGGCAAGCGCCTCGAGTGGTGGACCACGGCGGCCCACTATCAAATCGTTCACGCGCTCGCGCTCGGGCTCGTCGCGTACCTCGCGACGCGCAGCGACGCGCCGGCCGTCAAGGTGGCTGCGATCGCGTTCATCGTGGGCACCTTGCTGTTCTCGGGCAGTCTCTATGCGATGACGCTCACCGGTGTACGCGCGCTCGGCGCGGTGACACCGCTCGGCGGGCTCGGATTTCTCGTCGGCTGGAGCTGCATCATCGTCGCTGCGCTGCAGCTCCGCAGCTAGGCAGCGCAGCCATCGGGACTGCCTGCTTTGCCACCGTCGTGAACGCGGGCTCGCCGAGGTCGTGCACCGGAAACTCGTCGATCGTGTAAACGAAGCGCAGCTCCACCGATACCGGCTCGTCCGCCTCGCCCCCGAGCGCGCGGGCGACTGCGCGGTACGCCCGCGTCTGGCCCGGTGCCAGGCCGGTGTCCTCGACGAGCAGCTTGCCGCCGTCGGCCGCCGGCTCGAAGTGACGCAGCAGGAAGTGCTCCTGCAACCGCTCCGGAGCGCTCGCCCGCCACAGCCGCACAGCGAGGTGACGATGCACGTCACCCGTCGGCACGCGGTGGCCTGCGCCACGGTTCGTCACGCTCGCCACGACCCTGCCTCGTTCGCGACACACGTCGAGCCCCAGCGCGCGTTCGAGCATCGTCGCGTCGTGACCACCTGGGTATGAGTGCCCGGCCGGCGATGCATGGCAGCTGCGGCACGGCTCGCTCGCGCGGCCACCCGCGGCATGCTCGGCCGCCGTGTTCTGCATCGGGTGGGACGTGTACCCCGTGACCCGCGTGCGCAGGCCTGGCGTCGCGTTGTCGAGCAGCGGGAAGTTGAACTGGTGACAGCCCGCGCAGAATTGGGGCCCGCCGAAGTCGGCGCGCACGTCGGTGCGGTGCGGCGAGCCGGGCCGCGCGCGTGCGGCGAGGATGCGGCCCTCTCGCACGTGACAGGCGATGCAGCTCACCCCCTCCGCTGCCAGCGGCCCGGCCCCCGCGCGGATCTCCTCGAGCTGCGTCGTCAGCGGTGCATGACAGTGCACGCACCACTCATCGGGGTGCGCGCTGTACTCGCGCTGGAAGATCGGGTTCGAGAAAGCATGACCGTGGCGGCTCGCGCTCCACTCCGCGTGCTCCGCCGGGTGGCACGCCTCGCAGGCCTGCGCCGACATCGCGGTCTGCCCCGGATCGACCGGTGCGAGGCCGTTCGCGAAGAGCGGCACCGCGAGCGCGACGGCCGCCGAAAGCATTTACTTGGCCGGCGTTGCCGTGGCGACGCGCGTCGCGGCCTTGTACGTGCCGTTCGACTCGATGGACGCGTAGGTGCCACCGATGATGCTCGACCCATCGGGGGCCCAGTCGTAGCTCGTGGCGACCCAGGGCGTCACGCTGATGCGCAGGCGACCGGTCACGTCGTACGCAAGTAGCTGCGAGTTCGACGACACGTACTTGCCCTCGCGCCCCTCGACGAGGGCGCAGCCCAGGAGGAGGAGCGCGCGCGTGCGGCGGTCGTCCTTGTCTCGCACGGCCCACGCGAGCCTCGTGCCCGACTTCGAGCTGCACGCGGCCACTTGCTTCGCCGCGGTGCCGTCGAGGACGCGCGCGACGGACGGCCGGTCGTTCGTCTCGATCAGCTTGTAGCCGTCGGTCGTGAGCAGCGGGAGGCCGTCGAACGGCGTGGTCGGCGCATCGCACCCATCGTACTCGCACGTGCCGAGTGAAGGCACACACATCCCGTCGACCATGGGCAGCCTTGAGGTCTGGCCGACGCCGAGGGTGACGGCCTCGAACGCCGCGCCATCCCTGGCAAGCCAGCCCCGGGTCTCGGCGAGCGTCGCTCGCTCGGGTGCACTCATCTTCTTGCCATCGAGCCGATCGAGCAGCCTGTAGAGGCCATCCCCACGCCCCGCCTGGTCGCCGTTCTCTGTCCGCTCCACCGTGTAGCTGGCCGCGACGGCCAGCGGCCGATCCTTGGCGGCGCGCGCGAACGCGTTTGCGGCCTCGATGCGGTCGGCCCTCCACTTCTTCACCTTCTCGAAGACGCTCTTCTCGTAGGCGGGGTTGTCGGGCGTCTCCGCGGTCACGAACACCTGCACGTCGGAGATGCACAGGTCCTCGTACTTCGTGCCGGGAAACACGGAGCCTATCTTCATCTCGAGACCGGCCAGCACGCCTGCCGGCTGCTCGAGCACGACCTCCTGCCAGCCCTCGGTATCCGTCAGCTCCTTTTCGATGGTCGTGTTGCCGGGCAGCAGCGTGAATGCCACCCTCTTCGCGCGTTCGTTGGCAACGAAGAGCTTGTGCGACTTCTGGTACCCGTTGCGAATGCGCAGCCGCACCTTCGTCGCGCCCTTCATCGACGAAAAGCGCATGCGGATCCACTGCCCCGTGCCGTCGCCCGGCGCACCCTCGGTCCAGGCCGTCCACGGATCGTCGTCGGCCACGTAAAGCGGCAGGTAGTTCTCCTCGAAGCGGTTGTAGTCGTTCTTGTCGAAGGAGCTCGCGTCCGCCTGTGCCACGTGAAGCCTTCGCTCGACGGGTGCAGCGTGAGCCACAGCGGCGAGCAAGAGAGACAGCGCAACGAGGGTTCTCATGCCGGCGACGCTAGCATGGCGGCGCGCTACGCTGCGCCATGCGCGTCGCCGTTGCCCTCCTGTGCTTCGTGTCCACGGCGCACGCGGGCCAGCTCGTCGACCTCTCGCTTGTGGTGCCCACCATCCGCGTCGAGCTGCGGTATGCGACCGCGAACAACTTCACGCACACGCGCATCTACGCGGCGGACGCGCGGTGTCTCGTGCGTCCCGAGGTCGCGACGAGGCTCGACAAGGTCCAGCGAGCCCTGGCAAAGGAGCGGCTCGGCGTGCTCGTCTACGACTGCTGGCGTCCGCTCGCCGCCCAGCAGAAGCTGTGGGCGGCGCGGCCCGATCCACGCTACGTCGCGGACCCGAAGAGAGGCTCGCGCCACGGCCGCGGCGCCGCAGTCGACGTCACTCTCGTCGACGACCGGGGCCACGAGCTCGAGATGCCGACGCCCTGGGACGACGCGACGCCGCGCGCGCACCGTGATTCCGTGGCGGCTACGCCCGCGGCCATCGCCAATCGCGCGCGCCTCGAGGCTGCAATGGAGGCGGCGGGCTTCGTGGGGCTGTCCACCGAGTGGTGGCACTTCGACGCGAGGGACTGGCCCCGTTACGCGCAGCTCGCAGGCGACTCGATCGTCCCGGCGTCCACGAAGCAGCTCGTCGTGGTCGTCACTCCGACGTGGGACGCGCACGAAGGCGAGCTGACGCGTTACGAACGTACGTCATCCGGCTGGACGAAAGTGGGCGAGGGATGGCCCGTGGTCACAGGCAAGGGTCTCGCGTGGGGCGTGGGCGTGCATCCATCGTCGCTGGCAGCACGGCTGGGCGGGCCGACGAAGCACGAGGGCGACCGGCGCAGCCCTGCCGGGGTCTTCGCGCTGACCGAGCTCACGGGCTACGCGGCACAGCCGCCGCCCGGCGCGACGCTGCCGTATCGAGTGGCCACGCCGAAGCTCTACTGCGTCGATGACCCGCGCGCGGCCGAGTACAACCGCTTCGCGCTCGCGCCGGGAAACGGCACGCCCGCGTGGACGAGTACCGAGCCGATGCGACGCGACGACGCGCTCTACACGCGCACCGTCTTCGTCGCACACAATCCCGGCGCCGCCCCCGGCGCGGGGAGCTGCATCTTCCTCCACGTGTGGAGTGGCCCCGGCCGACCGACCGTCGGCTGCACCGCCATGGCGCTGCCGCTGCTCGAGCTGCTCGTGGGCTGGCTGCGCCAGGACGACGCGCCGCTCCTCGTCCAGCTCCCGAAGAGCGTGTTCGATACGGTCCCGCTCTTCTGAGTCAGTTGCGACTCTGGCGCCACGCCGCCAGTGCAGTGTCGAGCCACGCGTGGAAGTGCGCTGCCGTGGTCGCGTCCTCGGAGAGATCGTAGTCGCCCACACAGAGCGCGCCGGCGTACGCGCTCACCTCGCCCAGGTAATCCTCGTACGTCGCCGCGACGAACGCATTGCCCTCGTCGCCGAAGTCCTCGTCCGTGAGCTTGGTGTCACACGCGGCGATGAAGTACGCGGTGGCCGAGGACGCATCCTCGCCCTCGTGATCCGCCGACGCGAGCCCGCGCTCCATCGCCCAGGCGAGGAACAGCCCCATGTGCCGGCAGGCCTTCTCCCAGGAGCCGGCGTCGTCGAAGTGCGAGTCGCCGCGGTCGATCGACACGGACTAGGCCTTGGCGTGTCGGCCGATGAATGCGCGCGTGTCCTCGCTCATGAAGACGTCTTCGAGCGAGAAACGCGCGAGCGACGTGGCGATGACGGTGGTCTTCTCGCCGTCGGTGGCGCGCTTGTCGACGATGCAGCGCCACTGCCCCTTCAGCTTGCACAGCCCCCCGGCGCCCAGCTCGCCGCCGATCGACTCGTAGGTGATGCGGATCGCCTTCTTCTCGGCGATGTCCTCGAGCTCCTTCAGCGTGTCGGCAACCTTGCGTGGCATGGCAGTGGTCTATATCAGACGGAAGCAGGCAGGAGGATGCGGAAACAGGTGCCCTCGCCGGGAGTGCTCTCGACGTGGATCGATCCGCGGTGGGCCTCGATGATGTTCTTGACGATGGACAAGCCGAGGCCGGTGCCCTTGCCGTCCTTCTTGGTGGTGAAGAAGGGGTCGAAGATCTGCGGCCGATCGGTGACCTCGATGCCCACGCCGGTGTCGATGACCTCGACCTGCACCGTGCCACCTACGAGGCTGGTGCGCACGCGGATCTGCTCCCCCGCGGTGGGCAGCGCGTGACACGCGTTGGTGACGAGGTTGATGAGCACCTGATGGAGCTGCGTCGGGATCGCGCGCACCAGCGGCAGCTCGGCGGCGAGCTCCGTGTCGACCCGGGCCTCGGCGCGGTGCAGCACGTGTTCGCAGAAGACGAGCGCCGTCCTGACGACGTCGTTCACGCTCGCCTGCTCCCACTCCCCCGAGGGCCGCGCGTAGCTGATGAGGTCCTTGGTGAGCTTTTGAATGCGGCTCGCGCCCTCCACCACCTTGCGCGCGCGGTCGAGGTCGCCAGGGAGGCCCTTTTCGAGCTGACGCACGATGTATTCGCCGTACACGCTGATCGACGTGAGCGGGTTGTTGAGCTCGTGCACGACGCCGGCGGCGAGCTGGCCCAGGGTCGCAAGCTTCTCGGCCTGGATGACCTGCCGCTCGAGCGAGCGCATGCGCTCGACGTCCTGACCGATGGCGATGACACCATCGATCTGACCGTCGCTGGCACGCAGGACGGACGTATTGAACAGCGCGCGGTGCTGCGCGCCGTCCGAGCGACCGATGATCACCTCGCGGTCGATGTGCTCGCGACCGGACAACCCGTCGAGCAAGAGCGCGCCGAGCCGCGGCTCGCCCCCGCTCCGCTGCGGCTCGGCCAGCGGCTTGCCCACGACGTCGGCGCCGAGGCCGAGGTAGCCCTGCATCGCGGCGTTCATGACGGCGATGTGCCCGTCGCGGTCGATGACGACGATGAGCGCGTTGGCGACGTCGATGACCTTGCGCAGGTAGTCGCGGTAGTAGCGGGCCTCCCCGAGCAGATCGAAATTGCGCAGTGCGACGGAGAGCTGATTTGCGAGCGGGATGACGACGCGTTCGTCCGAGGCGGCGAGCTCGACCTCGTCGGGGTACTCGACATTGAGCAGGCCGAAGAGCTCCGCTGACGCGACGAGCGGCACCGAGAAGCCGTTGCCTCGCGTGGTGAAATGCGAAAAGACGGGCTCGTAGGTGTCGCTGACCACGACCCGCCCCGAGAGCGTGATGGCATCGGGCAGTCGGGTCTGACGAAGCGCCGAGCGCTTCACGAGCAGCGGCGCCTCGCGAAGCCGCTCCGACACCGGCCCATTGGCAACCAGCGACGTGAGCGACAGGAGGCGCGGATCGATGACACGCAGGCAGATGCGTCGACCGGGCAGCAGCTTTGCGAGCGTGCTCGCGAAGGTACCGACCAGCTCTTCTTCCCTCCGGTCCAGCGAGAGCTCGCGCGCGAGCTCGAATGCGGCCGTCATCACCGCGTCTCGCGACGGAGGCTTGAGCGGCGGGTCCGCTCGCTTGCGCGGCTTGCGCCTGGCGTCAGCCATCGTGGCTGGATTTCTCCAGATCGATGATCTGCGTGTTGCCGACGTAGTTCTTGGTTTCGTACTTGGTGATGCGACCGATCTTCCGCACGATCTCGGCCATACGCTCGGCCTCGTGCAGGATCGTGTCGACAGCGCGAAAGTGCGGGTCACTCGGCACCATGCGCCGGCGCAGGAGCTCCGAGTAGCCCATCACCGATGTGAGCGGCTGGTTGAGCTCGTGCGCCGTGGTGCCGGCGAGCTCTGCGATTGCGGCTTGCCGCTCCGACAGGATGAGCTTCTCCTGTGCATCGGCGAGGCTGTCCTCGATGCGGAGCTGCTCTCGCAGGTCACTCACGACTCCGACGATGGCGACCTCGCGATCGCCCTCGTACACGAGCGAAGCCGAGAGCGAGACGGGAATGCGGGTGCCGTCCCTGGCGACGATCTCCATGCGCGAGGGCTCGAGACGCCCGCGCTGTCCCGACGAGTCGGAGCGCAGCGCACCCATGATCAACTGCGCCTGGCCGCGCGGATACATGCGCCACACGGGCACCTTGCGGATGACATCCTCCGCCGTCCAACCGGTGAGGCGCGCGGCACCCTTGTTGAAGAGGATCACCCGACCGCGCAGATCCGACGCCACGATGCCGTCGACGGTGGAGTCGATGAGCCGCGCCAGGAACTCGTTGCTCGTCTGCAGCTCCGCTTCGAGGCGTCGCGGCACGGTGACGTCGTGGAACGAGACGATGGCCGCGCCGACCTCGGCGAGCGCTGCCGAGGTGGACGCGCTGACGATGAGCCGCTCACCCGACGTGGTCTGCAGCGTGAGATCGAACCAGTCGTTCGACACCTCGCCGGACGTCGCCGAGCGCATGCGCGCCTCGAGACCTTCGCGCTGCGAGGGATCGACGAGCGTGGCGATTGAGCGTCCCTCGAGCCCGTCACGCCGAAAGCCGGTGAGCTGCTCTGCCGCGCGGTTCAGGTACAGCACCGTGCCGTCGGGATCGACGATGACCATGCACTCGGCGGCGGAATCGAGGAAGTCGCGGTAGCGATCGAGCGCGCGCGACTTGCGCTCGCTCTCCTGCCGGGCGAGCGACGTCCGGCGTGTCTGTTCGCGCACCGACGAGAGCGCACCCGAAGCGCGCAAGAGGAGCGACAGCAGCGACGCCGCGGTGCGAAGGAACTCGATGGCGTGAGCCTGCAAACGCGGGTACGGCAGGCTCGAGCGCAGGAGCAAGGCACCGACGGCGCGCCCGCCATCGAGGAGCGGGATGGCGACGAGGGCTTCGCCGCCGTGGATCGCCGCCAGCTCGGCCCACGCACCGAGGAGTTCAGAGGAGCGCGCGTCCTCGACGACGACCGCCGCACGGGTCTCGAGGCACGCCTTGACCTCGGGATACCGATCGAGGTCGATCGGCAAGCGACTCAGGCCCGCGTCGTCGGAGGCGCCGACGAGGAGCGCGCCGTCGTCGTCATCGGTGCAAAGGACGAGCACCGCGCGCTGCAGGGCCACGGCGTCGCACACGCTCTGCATCCAGTCGGACAGCGTCTCCTCCAGGTCGCTGCCGTCGCGGATGAGCGCGCCCGCCGCGAGGAGCGTGGAGCCGTAGCGGCCGGACTGAGCCGCTGTCGCCCGGAGCGCAGCGTGCGTCCGTGCCGCGCGGACCCGGGCTACGAGCTCTCCCTCCGCCGGGGGCGTGAACAGGACGTCGTCAGCGCCCGAGGCAAACGCCGCCGAGAGCGCGTCTGCGTCCTCGCGAGGGAGGCACGCGAGCAAGAGCACCTCCCCCCGATCTCGACGCGTCGCGGAAATGGCGTCGAGCAAGGCCCCGGCACCGTCGCGGCGCGTGGAGCCCCCGCCCGCGACGATGACCACGCCTGCACTGTCTTCGTCCTCGAGAGGCGGAACGACGTCGTGGCCGAGCGCGCCGATACCGACCGCCGCGAGCTGTGCGAGATACGGAGCCCGCAGCGCAGCGTCTCCACCGACCACCATCACGGTGGGCGGCGCTTCGGCCGACGGTGCGCGGGCGTCGCTCACAACTTCACGTTATCAGCTTTCGAGGGAGATCTGCCGCTACGGCAGCGGCAGCCGCGTACACCTTCCGGAGCGGCGCTCCGGCACGGTCGGCGACGACCCGGCAGGCCTCGAGCTCGGGCGCGGCGGACAGGATCTCGCGGAACCGTCCGTCGGCGTCCTGGTGGCCCGCGACCTTGACCGACACCGTCCCGAACGGCGTGTCGACGTCGACGATGGCGCGTGCGAGGACGGTCCGAGCGCGGCGGCTGTGCCGCACCCCGATGGTGGTGGTCTCGCGGAACAGCAGCTCCGTGAGCGCCTCGCGATGTTCGGGGCGACACAGCACCGAGACGAGGACACCCGCCCTGCCCTTCTTCATGGCGATGTGTGCGAGCCACGCATCGACCGCCCCCGCGTCCAGCAACATCCCGACCAGCGGCGCGAGCAGCTCGGGCTGCATGTCGTCGAGGTTGCACTCGAGCAGGTTCACGTCGTCGCTGGCAACGCCGGATTCGACCGCTCCTTCATAGGCGACGAGCCGGACGAGGTTGGGGCGATCGGCGAGGTCGCGGGTGCCGGCACCCCAGCCGACATGGAGGACGCGCCCCGCGGGAAGCGGCCCGAACGCCGTCGCCGGCACATCACCCGACCCGAACGACGTGAGCGCGGCAGCGAGCACCGCGGCCCCCGTCGGCGTCGTGAGCTCGTGTGTCCCGCCAGCCTCGATGGCGCAGCCGTAGAGCAGCTCGAGCGTCGCCGGTGCTGGGACGGGCAGGAGGCCGTGCGCGGTCTTCACCACGCCGCCACCGAGCGGGATGGGTCGACAGTGCACGGATGCAGGACGCAGCCATGCGAGCGCCGCCGCGATCCCGACGATGTCTGCAACGGAATCCGCCGCGCCCAGCTCGTGGAACGCCACCTCGGCGACCGTCACCCCGTGGCGACGTGCCTCCACGACTGCGATGCGGTCGAAGATGGCCAGTGCACGCCGCGCAACCTCCGGCTCTGCATGAGCCTCGACGAGCGCTCGGATGTCGCTGTAGTGACGATGCGCGTGGTGATGCTCCTGCTCGTGATGGTCCCCGTGGTGGTGATCGACGTCGACCACCGGCCCGTGCGCGTCGGCCGCGTCGCGGCCGTGCAGCAGCACGTGCACCTTCTTGCCGACCATCGCGCCGCGACGGACGTCCTCCACGCGGAGTGCGACGCCGGGCAGGTGGAGCGCGTCGATGGCGTCGGTGACCACATCCAGCGGAACTCCTAGATCGAGCAGCGCTCCGAGCAGCATGTCACCCGCCGCGCCAGCGAAGCAGTCGATGTACAGATCGCAACCGACGAGGCTCAACGGCTGTCACCTCGGGCGTCGATCTGCGCGGCTGCGTAACCCGCACCGAACCCGTTGTCGATGTTCACGACGGTCACGCCGGGCGCGCACGACGAGAGCATGCCCAGCAGGGCGGCGACGCCACCGAAGCTCGCGCCGTAGCCGACCGAGGTGGGCACGGCGATGACGGGCCGATCCACGAGGCCCGCCACCACAGTCGGCAGCGCACCCTCCATGCCGGCGACGACGACGAGCACGGCGGCACGCCGGAGCTGATCACGCGCCGCGAGGATGCGGTGCAGCCCCGCGACGCCGACGTCGTACAGCGTCTCCACGGTGCGCCCAGCGAGCCGCGCCGTCAGCGCCGCCTCCTCCGCGACGGCCAGGTCGGTGGTGCCGGCCGCCACGACGAGGACGGTGCCCGAGCCGCGCGGCACGATGGCCTGCTGCTCGACGACGATCGCCCTCGCTTCCGCGACGTGGCGTGCGTTCGGCACCTCGGCGACGATCGTCGCGACATCCGCGGCAGCGACGCGGGTCGCGAGCGCGTTCTCACCGCGCCGGGAGAGCTCGCGCAGGATCGCAACGATCTGCGCTGCGCTCTTGCCCTGGCCGAACACCACCTCCGGAAAGCCGGTGCGCAGCGGACGATGGTGATCTACGCGTGCGAAGCCGAGATCCGCGTACGGCAGGTCGGAAAGCTCGCGGAGGGCATCGTTCACCGGTCGCTTCCCGTCCCGGACCTCCTCGAGGAGCGCGTGCAGGTGCTCGGACGTCATGGCTCCGAGGGTAGCACCGGCGGTGTCAGCCGGGGATGGTGGCCGGCGACCCCGTGGGTGCGCGCTTTTTTCCGATGCGGATCTGCACCTCCTCGACGGCGCGATCCGAGGCCTTGACCACTTTGACGAGCGCGAGGCCGACGCGAATGCTCTCGCCCTCCTTCGGGATATGGCGAAGCCAGTGCAACAGGAGCCCGGCGATGCTCTCGTACTCCTCGTCCTCCGGCAGCTCCACCTTGAGCTGGCGGTTGATCTCGCGCACGGTGACCCGCGCGCCGACGCGCCACACGCCCTCGGCCTCCTTGCGGATGGCGGGGGGTGAGACATCGTGCTCGTCCTCGATGTCGCCGACGACGACCTCGAGGATGTCCTCCACGGTGGCGATGCCGATTGCGCCACCATACTCGTCGACGACGATGGCCATGCCCTGCCTGGCGCGCTGGAGCTCCACGAGCAGATCGACCGCGGGCTGCGTGGTGGGCACGAAGAGCGGCGCGCGTGCGATGTCCGCGACGCGCTGGCTCTGGTCCTTGGCCTTCAGCACGTCGAAAGCGTGGACTGTGCCGACGATGCGGTCGATGCGGTCCTTGTAGACGGGATACCGCGTGTACTGCTTCTCCTCGATCTCGCGCGCCGCGGTGCGCACGTCGACCTCTTCCGAGATGGCTACGACGTCCGACAGCGGCACCATCACGTCATCGACGGTGGTCTCCGAGAAGTCGAAGATGCGCGAGATCATCCGACGCTCGCCCTCGGTGATCTCTCCCTTGGTGCCCGCGGGCTTCGTCGCGCCATCGCTCGGTTGAAGCAGGAGCTCGAGCTCGCGACGCGTCACCATCTTGCGCTCTGGGACGCGCAGCACGCGCGTGAGCCACGACGTGAAGATCGTGAGCACGGTGACAAGCGGAGCGAAAGCCTTCGAGAACACCCACAGCGGATAGACGAGCAGGCGCGCCGTGCTGTGCGCATACTGCTGGCCGAGCGTCTTCGGCACGATCTCGCCGAACACGACGAGCACGGGCGTGAGCGCGCACAGGAGATACAGCTCCGCGTGCTCGGGGTAGACCTTGTGGAGCGCGTAGGTCATCACGACGGTGGTGACCACGACCGAGAGCTGCGTACCTGCGAGCGTGGTGGCGAGGAGGCGCTGCTTGTCGGCGAGGAAGTACTCGACGAGCCGCGCAGAGTGGCGCCCCGCTGCCGCCTCCCGCGAGATGACCAGGTGATCGCTCGAGATGACGGAGATCTCGGATGCAGCGAAGAACATCTCGAACAGCAGGCAGACGGCGGCGACGATGAGCGCGGTCGTCATGACTGGCGATCCTTCTCGTCGGCGATTTCGCCGAAGAGCTCCTCGAGGAGGTCCTCCATGGTGACCACGCCGAGGAGCCGCCCGTACTCGTCCACCACGAGCGCGATGTGGGTCTTGCGTCGCTGGAACTCGCGGAACAGCCGGTCGCAGGTGGTGGTGCGCGGTACGAAGAACGGAGGGTGCAGCAGATCCTGAACGGTATGGCCCTCGAGACCGCGGCTCGCGTACGTGACGAGGTCCTTCGCATGCACGATGCCCACGACCTCGAGCGGCGCCTTGCGTCCGGCAGCGCGCGCCTTCGGGTCGAGGCGGCCGCCGCGATACACCGGCACGCGCGAGAAGTGCTGCTCGCTGATGGTCTCGACCATCCGCCCCAGCGGCATCTCGTAGGGCAGGCCGAACACGCGCTCCGCGGGCGTCATGATCTTGCCGACCGGGGTGTCGCCGAACTCGAACACGTTGTGGATGAGGCGGCGCTCCGCGACCTGCAGCTCGCCTTCCTCGGAACCGACGTCGACGAGCGCGCGGAACTCCTCCTCGCGGACGCCGGCCTCGATCGGCTGGTGCCGCGCACCGAAAAGGTACAGCACCGCGCCGGACACGATCGAGAGCACCACACGCACCGGGGTGATGAGGTACTGAAAGAACAGCAAGGGGGTCGCGACGGCACGTGCCCAGCTCTCGCCGATGCGCACAGCGAGGGACTTCGGCGTCATCTCGCCGATGAGCAGGATGAGCGGCACCATCACGGCTGCCGTGACCGCGACCTTGGCGCGCTCTCCGAGGTCGGGCAGGAGCTGGTTGGTGATGGTCGCGGACAGCGACGCATTGGCGATGTTGATGAGCTCGTTCGCAACGATGATCGTGACGATGAGCCTGCGCGGATGGGCCAGCAGGCCGGCGAGACGGCGAGACGTGCGGTCTTCTCTGCGTCCGAGCGCCTCGCGCTGGATGCGCGACAGCGAGAAGAGCGCAGTCTCCGAGCCCGCGAAGAACGCGGCACCGATGAGGAGGAGGACGGCCGTTCCGGCACGCCCAGCGAGCAGCCAGTCGATGGACACGTCTACGTCGATTCTTGGATCGGGAGCGTGAAGCGGAAGGTGGTACCGCGGCCGACCTCGCTCTCGAGCCAGACCTGGCCGCCCTGCGCTTCGACGAAGCGCTTCACGATGGAGAGACCGAGGCCGGTGCCGCCGAACTCGCGCGTGGACGAGTTGTCGACCTGGAAAAACGGCTCGAAGACCTGCTGGTAGTGCTCGGCCGGGATGCCGATGCCCGTGTCCTGCACGGAGATGCGCAGGCCCGGTGCGCCGCCCGGCACGCCCACGCGGGCGAGCCCGCCCAGCTCCACGACGAGACGGATCTTTCCGGCATCGGGTGTGAACTTCACCGCGTTGCCGAGGAGGTTGAGGACGACCTGCCGCGTCTTGTCGCGATCGCCGGAGCCCATCGGCAGGCCCTCGGGGACAACAACGTCGAGTACGAGCCGCTTGCGGCGAGCGTTCGGTGCCACGGTCTGCAACGCGTTGTTGCACACATCGGCAAGGTCGAACGGCACGCGCCGGACCTTCATCTCGCCGGCCTCCATGCGCGAGATGTCGAGAATGCCGGTGATGAGCTGGAGCAGCTGATCGCCCTTCTCCATCACCGTGCGCACGTAGTCGCGCTGCTCGTCGTTGAGCGGCCCGGCGATGTTCTCGAGCAGCATCTCCGAGTACCCGATCACCGACGTGAGCGGCGTGCGTAGCTCGTGAGAGACGGTGGCAAGGAAGTTCGACTTGATGCGGTCGGCTTCCTGCAGCTTGTCGACGAGCTCATTGAGCCGCTTGTTCTTCTCCATGAGCTCGCGGTTGGCGTCCTCGACCGAGGCCATGTGCATGCGCGCCGAGAGCGCGCGCTTCATCCCGTCGACGATGAAGGCGTCGACGATGCGACGCAGGCCGAGGAGCTGTGCGGCGACGATGGAGTCCGCCATCGCCCCGGGCACTGGACCGACGACGATCCGGCCGATGACGGAGCCCTCGTTGAAGATGCCGATGGCGCCGAAGCGACCGCTCGAGCACTCCGTCACCTCGGGTTCCCAGTCGACGGGCAATGCGTCGGTCTCGAGCGAGGCGCTGCCGATGATCTGGCGGCCCGTGTCGTCGGCGACGGACAGCACCAGACCGACCTGCCCGAGCGCGTCGGCCAGCGCTGCACGCGCGTTTCGGTCGAGGAGCTCGTCGAGGCCGACGGGCGCGTCCGTGTCGAGCGCGCTCGAACGGTTCACTTCGCGCCCCCGACGCCGGGCGGGACTACCGCCGGAACGCCGAGCTGAGCGGCGAGCTGAGAGATGAGCTCTTCGCGACGCACACCGTGCGTGGACCCGAGCCCGAGCTTCTGGTCGAGCGACACCCAGACCGCATCGACGAGGCCGAGAAAGGTCTCGACCACACCCTCGCCTCGCACCGCGACGGCTGCGTAGACGGGCTCCTTGCCCCGATCGGCCAGCTTGGCGAGCGCCGCGTCGCTGCGGATGCCGGGCAGGTCGCGCTTGTTGAACTGGATGACGATCGGCGTGCTTGCCGGATCGATGCCGTTCTCCCGCAGGTTCTGCTTCAGGTTCACGAAGCTCTCGTTGTTGCCCTGCGTCTCGGCGACCCGCGAGTCCGCGACGAACACCACGCCATCGCACCCCTGGAGCACGAGCCTGCGCGTGGAGTTGTGGATGACCTGACCGGGGACCGTGAAGAGCTTCACTTTCACCGTCACGCCCGTCGACGACTTCACGGTCAGCGGGAGGAGATCGAAGAACAGAGTGCGGTCGTCCTTCGTGTCCAGCGTCAGCAGGTGGCCTCGACGACGGGGATCGAGGCGGTCGAACAGGGCCTGCAGGTTGGACGTCTTACCCGAGAGCGCAGGCCCGTAGTACACGAGGTGCACCGCCACTTCTCGACGTTGAAAGTCTATCTGCGCCATGCGGGACGAGGACGCAGCGTATCACCGTTGCTCCGGCCGCGTAACTCACCTGCGCAGCATCGAGAACAGGATGTAGCCGACGAGGAGCGCCACCGTGGACGCGACGATCACGGACAGCACGCGCAGCGTCATCAGCGTGCCGTCCGAGAACCGCACCACCACTTGCTGCTGGTGCGTCGCGATGAGTGCAATACGGTCGAGCGCGGCCCGCGCTGTCTCATCGTCGGACCGGTCGCGCAGCACCTTGCGGTAGCGCGCGGCCGCCGCATCGAGCAACCCGCTGCGCTGCGCGAGGTTCGCGAACCGCTCGTGGGCAGAAGGGTTGTCCCACTGCGTTCGCAGCAGCTCGAACGCGGGGTCGAGCATCGGGTCTGGTGTCGGCCTGCCGTCGAAGCGCGTCCACAGGTCGACGCGGAGCCCGCAGGAGGCACAAGCACCACGCGACACGCGCGTGGTCCCGCTCTCCCGCCCACACTTCGGACATGCATCCATCGGGTCCGATGATGCCATCTCCGGGATGGTGCGAGCGGATCGAGATCGCGGCGCCAGTCATGCCGGGCGGAACGCGACATGCCTGCGGATGACCTACTTTTTCTCCGCCCGTCGAATACGTACCTCTTCGAGCCGCTCGCCGTACCGCGCGGTCTCGGGCGTCTGCGCGGCGCGCAGCGACCTCTCGAGGTCGCTGACCAGCTGCCGCTGCGCGTCGTCGAGCTGCCGGGGAACCTCGACCTGCACGCGCACGTGCAGATCGCCGCGCGCCCCGCTCTGCGACTTCGCGCCCTTGCCGCGAAGACGAAACACGCTCCCTGGCTGCGTGCCGGCCGGGACCTTCATCTCTCCCTGACCTTCGAGCGTTGGAATGGCGACGCTCCCACCGACCATGGCCGTGGTGAGCGACACCGCCACGTCACAGGTGATGACTTCGCCCTCGCGCTTGAACAGCGGGTGAGGCCGGAGCTTGACGACCACATTGAGATCGCCGGCCGGCGCGCCGTTCTTGCCCGGCTCCCCCTCGCCGGGCACACGGCGTGTCGAGCCGTCGATGGCGCCCGCGGGTATCGTGACCGTGAAGACGCGTTCGATGGTGATGGTGCCGTCGCCTTCGCAGGTCGCGCAGCGCTCGACGATGACGTGGCCGCCTCCTCCGCAGGTCGCGCAGCGCTTCGAGACGCCGAAGAAGCCCTGCTGCACCTTGATCTCACCCTTGCCCTTGCAGGCGCTGCACAGATGTCGGCCGGCCTCGCCGCCCCGGGCGCCGGTGCCGCTGCACTCGGAACAGCTTCCGCGCGACGGAAAGGTGATGTCGCGTGCGACGCCGAGCGCGGCCTCCTCGAACGTGAGCTCGACCGTGTAGCGGAGGTCGCGGCCTCGCTCGCGCTCCTTCTTGCGGCCGAACAGGTCGCCGAAGACGCCCTCGAACAGCTCTGTGAACGAGCCGAGGTCGGGACCCTGTCCGTCGACGCCGGCGAAGCCGCGGCGATCGTACTTGTCGCGCAGGTCGACGTCGGACAGGACCGTGTAAGCGGCCGAGACCTCCTTGAAGGACGCTTCCGCGGCGGCGTCGCCCGGGTTCTGATCCGGATGGAACTTCATCGCAAGCTCGCGATAGGCCCGCTTGATGCGCGGCGCGTCGGCGTCGCGCGGGACGCCGAGAACATCGTACAGATCGCGACGCGCCATCAGGGGGTCCGGGCGGCTGCTGCGTATACCGCCTCACCGAGCTTCTGGGCGAGGCCTTCGAGCTCGGTATACAACTGCGCGAGCTGCTCGACGGTAGCGTCCTGCACCGCGAGGGTCTTCTTGGCGCGCGCCAAGCTCGCCATCAGCGCCTCGAGGTCGGCGGGGGGCAGAAGGGACGCGTACTCCGCCAGGCCGCGCTCGCTCGTGTAGATGAGGGCCTCGATCGTGAGCTTCAGCTCCGCGGCCTGCCGGCGCTGCGCATCACCGCTCTTCTGGCCCTCGGCCTGGGAGACGACGCGGGCGATCTCCTTTTCGGACAGGCCGCTCGTCGGCACCACGCGCACCGTCTGCTCCTTGCCGGTTCCGAGATCCTTCGCGCCGACGTTCACGAGCCCGTTGGCGTCGATGTCGAAGCTCACCTGGATCTGCGGCACGCCGCGACGCGCCGGGGGGATGCCCTCGAGCACGAAGCGAGCGAGCGAGCGGTTGTCGGCGGCCATGTCTCGCTCGCCCTGAAGGACATGCACCTCGACAAAGTCCTGGTTGTCGAGCGCCGTGGAGAACACCTCCTGCCGACGTGTAGGGATGGTGGTGTTCTTCGGGATGAGCGGCGTGAACACGCCACCTGCCGTCTGCACGCCGAGGCTGAGCGGAGTGACGTCGAGGAGCAGCACCTCGTCGATCACTCCCTTGATGATGCCGGCCTGCAGCGCCGCGCCGACTGCAACGACCTCGTCCGGGTCGACTCGACGGTTCGGCTTCTTGCCGAAGAACTGCTCCACGACCGCCTGCACGCGCGGCATTCGCGTCTGGCCACCGACGAGGATGACCTCGTGGATGTCGGTCGGGGTCAGCTTCGCGTCGGCGAGCGCGGTCCGGCACGGCGCCAGGCTGCGCTCGATCAACCCGTCGGTGAGGAGCTCGAGCTGCGCCCGCGTGAGCGTGGCCTCGAGGTGGAGCGGACCGGCAGGTCCAATCGCGATGAACGGAAGGTTGACGGCCGTCTCGATCGACGACGAGAGCTCGTGCTTGCTGCGCTCTGCGGCCTCGCGCAGACGCTGGAGAGCCATCTTGTCCTTGCGCAGGTCGAGCCCGTCGTGGTCGAGCATGAAGCCGTCGGCGAGCCACTCGACGATCTTGCGGTCGAAGTCTTCGCCGCCGAGGTACGTGTCGCCGCACGTTGCGCGGACCTCGAACACACCGGCGCGGAGCTCCAGCACGGACACGTCGAAGGTGCCGCCGCCGAGGTCGTACACGACGATGCGCTGGGTCTGCGCGGTGTCGATGGCCTGCGCCTCGCCCTCGAGCGACATCGAGCCGTACGCGAGCGCCGCCGCAGTGGGCTC
>JAYTLP010000344.1:0-4058 GCA_043729375.1 Myxococcales bacterium | reverse complement strand
GATCTTGTTGTCGCCGAGCCACTTGAGCGCGATGTTCCAGTCGCCGTCGCGGAGCACGCCGGCAACGAGGCCACCCCTGGCGGCCTGCGGGTTCTTCTTACAGGCGAGCGGACCCATGAACTTGTCCTCGCCGCGGCTGTAGCCCGTCGAGCCGACCAACATCGCGACGTACTCGGGCCCGAGCTTGAGCAGCTTGTCGTCGAGCCCCTTGAGGAACGTGGCCGAGCCGTCGCCCATGATGGACACGAAGTGCGCGCCCTTGTCGGGGTTGCCGCCGCCCTTCTTGCACGCCTCGGCGAACGACGCCATCGCGGCCGCCATGTTGTCGGTGCTGTCCTCGCGCACGAGCTTGAGGTTCACGCCGTTCTTGCACATGAGGCTGCCGGCGGTGGCCTGCTTGCCGCCCGTCGCGAGCATGAGGCACGTGATGCCGAAGTAGTTCGTCTTGCCGAGGAGGCCGAAGAGCCGGATGTTGTCGGCGAGGTCGTTCACCGTCGAGCCACCGAGCTGCACCGTGGCGCCGGTCTTGTCCTTCTCGACCACGGGGCGAAAGTACTTGGCCCAGTACGCGGCGTCGCGCTCGTTGTAGACCGTCGCGCTGATGGCCGCGGCCTTCTGCAGCGCGGCGGGGTTCTTCTTCAGCCCGGCGCCCGCGGTGAAGATCGCGTCGAGCATGCCCGTCACCATCTTCGGGTTGGCGGCCATCCACTTCTTGTTGCCGATGATGACGTTCGGCATCTGCATCGCATAGTCCTTCGTGGAGACGATGCTGAGGAGGCCGCCCTTCTTCTCCGCGACCGTGACGTCACCCGGCGTCCACGTGACGTTGCCGTCGACGCAGTGCTTCTCCTGCTTGCCCGTCCTCGTGTTCTTGAGCTCGGCGCAGTAGCCGCTCACGTACTTCTGCGCGGCGTCGATGTAGTCGGTGGCGTTGATCCAGTTGAGTGCGTCCGGGTCGTACGTCTTCTCGTCGGGGTTGTTGGCGATCTTGTGATCGCCGAGTCACTTCATCGCGATGTTCCAGTCGCCGTCGCGGAGGACGCCGGCCACGAGGCCGGCACGGGCTGCCTTCGGGTCCGCCTTCCATGCCGCGGGGCCCATGAACTTGTCCTCCCCGCGCGAGAAGCCGGCGGAGCCGACGATGGCGGCCTGGTACTCGGGGCCGAGGCGCGTGAGGCGATCGTTGAGCCCCTTCAGGAACATCGCGGCGCCATCGCCCATGATGGCCACGAAGTGCGCCCCGTTCTTCGGGTTGGCCTCGCCGTTCTTGAGGCCCTCGGCGAAGGTCACGAGCAAGCTCTGCATCGTGTCGGTGTTGTCCTCGCGGACGAGCTTCATGCCGACGCCGTTCTTGCACATGAGGCTGTCGGCTGTGGCTTCCTTGCCGCCCGTGGCCAGCATGAGCCCCATCTGCGCGTTCCACGCCCAGTGGTAGTACCGGACCTCCGTTGCCGACGGACAGCCGGGCGCCGCCTGCACCGTGCCACCCACCGTCGAGAGAAGGAGTGCCACCTCCACCGGACGAATTTTCATGGTCGCGAGGGCAAAGGAGGCGTTTGCCTGCGGCAAGGCTCGTCCAGGGCTCAGGGCTGCGCGCGGATGGCGGAACCAGGCGGCGAACGTGCCCAGGGCGAACAGCGACAGGGCGACGACGATCCGGATGCGTGCGCCGCCGACACGCTCGACGCGCTGCCGCTCGTACTGCACGCTCTCGTCGCGCATCTCGTCCTTTATCCGCTGCTCGCGAGCCGCGTCGCGGGTGGCAGCACGCGCCTGCCGAGCTGTGGCCTCTCCGCCCGGCGGCTCGAAGGTCGTGTCGTGCTCGGCGCGGTCCCGACGTACCTCGGCGTCGAAGTCCGGCGGAGGCGTCGTGGCCGCGGCAAGCTCGCCGAGTGCGAAGTACAGCACGATCGCGCCTGCCGGGACGGCGAGCAGCCCCACCACGGAGAACACCGAAACGAGGACTTCAGCCCGAGGCGGAGCAAGTGCGGAGCGCCGAACAGCACGCGTCGGAGCGCCAGGGGCGCTGCCGACACCGGGATGATGCACGGCCGCACCGTCCCGAGACCCCAGCCGTGCCCGACGAGGCCCTTCAGCCCGAGGCACGCGAGCGTGCAGCCGAGCTCGAAGTACGCGGTGACGGCCACAACCTGCCTCGACAGCTGGCCCGCTTCACGAGGCGCAGGCACATGAAGCCCGGACTCCGGATGGACGACCAGGCATTGCCTGTCGCGTCGAATTTCCCCTGTGCCGCGGGTCCACCTTGACAGCCCGCCCGCGTAGACGAAGCTAGGCTGATGAAGTCCTGGCTCGCCTTCGCCGTGCTCCTCGCGTGCTCGCCTGCGCTTGCAGCTCCGACGTGTCGCAACGTCGAGGTCTCGCTGAAGCCGATCCCGCGCGTCCAGATGGCAGTGTGGGTCGAGGACGCGAGCGGCAAGTACATCGACACGCTGTACGTGACGCGCCTCACGGGCTCGCTCGGGCTCGCGAACCGGCCCGGCATTGCCACGTTCAAGTCCGACTATCGCTTTCCGTACGGCCCGCGCGAGATGGTCATGCCCGTGTGGGCGCACGTGCGTGGGGAGCTCTACAACAAGGTGGTCATGGGCGGCGCGCAGGTCGACTCTGCGGGCAACCGAGTCGGTGACACGGTCGCGTGCGCCGGCGACTGCCGGAACGACACCATCGGCTACCACTACAACGTCAGCTCGCCCGAGCCGTTTTTCTGTGCTCCGTCGGGCGGTACGGGCGGCGCGGGCCTCGATGCCACGTCGTGCGCATCGAGCTTCTACGGCTGCAAGGGCGCGTACCTGCCGGGGGGCACGTCGTACTACCCGCCGCGCGCGGACCTCGTCACGTTCCTCGACAACCACGACAGCGTCGTCTCGGGGAAGTACGCCTCGGCGAACGACCTCGGCGCGGTCTCCGGCGCGACCCCGCCCGGCGACGCCATCATGGACCCACCCGTTCACTGGATGCCGACGGTCGACGGCTCGTATGTGATGAAGATCGAGGTCTCGTCCGAGTACGACTTCAACGCGTTCCACGACCACCCCCAGACCGTCGATGGCAGCGCGGAGCTCGCGAGCTACGGTCTCGAGGACTCCCCGCAAAAGACGTACGGGCAGGCCGGCTTCAAGTACGGCTCGGGTGGCTTCGGCCAGCCGTCGGTCGTGTACGCCGTGCCATTCACCGTCGGCGCGACCACCGAGGTCGACACCACCGTTGCCTACGTCGGCTACGGCGACTGGGACGGCGCCACCGGCACGATGCACGCGCCGGACACCACGATCACCGACGGCATCGATGGCACGGGCGTCGGGCGCCTGCTGCTCGCGAGCGATGCGTCCGGCTCGTGGCGCGTGAAGGTCCGCTCGAGCGACGATTGCTCGACGATGCCGGTCGAGTGCGCCTCACCGTCGACGCCCATCAACCTCGTCGTCACGCCGGGCCAGACGTCGCTCGCGGTCTCGTTCGCCTCCGCGGCAACCGGCGCCATCGCCACGCGCTACGACGTGCGCTACAGCGAGAACGGGACCATCGACGACAAGAATTTCCTCAGCGCGATCCCGCCGTCGTCGCCTCCGCCGAGCCCGGGCGCGCCCGGCAGCACGGTGACGCTGCAGATCGAAGGCCTGCGCCCGACGAAGGCGTACACCGTCGCGGTGCGAGCCATCTCGTCGTGCGACGCCGCATCCGCCATCACGTCCATGGTGGCGACCACCACGCAGCAAAAGTTCACGACCCTGCACGGCTGCTTCATCGCGACCGCGGCCTACGGGTCGCCGCTCGCCGACGAGGTCGACAGCCTGCGGCACCTGCGCGATCGATACCTCCTCACCAACCCGCTCGGCCGCGTCTTCGTGGCCACCTACTACTCGCTCTCACCGCCGCTCGCGAACGTCATCGCCGGCAACGAGCGCCTGCGTTCCCACGCACGCGCCCTCGTCGCCCCACTCGTCGAAGTGGCGCGCGGGCTCGAGCGGCTCGATCAGAAGCCGTAGCGGTCCGACAGCTTGATGCCGGCCCAGATGCCGGCGACGCCGCCGATGGTGCTG
>JAYTLP010000343.1:0-3202 GCA_043729375.1 Myxococcales bacterium | reverse complement strand
TCGTGGCCGATCTGCGCGCCTTCGCGGAGGAGGTGGAGCGCCCCGTCCTGTTCACCGAGGTCGGCTTTCCTTCCGTGCGCGGAGCGGCGTACTGGCCATGGAACGATCACCAGCTCAAGACCGCGTGCAGCGCGGGCGAAGGTTGTGAAGGCGCGCTGGACGTCGAGGCTCAGCGCCGCCTGTGGGCAGCCTTCGTCCACGTCTTCGGCCGCGGCCCGGAGTTCCTGCGCGGCGTCTACGTGTGGCTGTGGTCCGGGCGCGGCGGCCTGCGCGATCGCGGCTACACACCGCGCGGCAAGCCCGCCGGAGACGTGCTGAAGCTGTGGTACGGTGAGAGCCGCTCGCTGCCGTTGCGGTGAGCCCCCGGAGGAACTCATGACGAAGCTCGTACTGTTCACGCTCGCGACGCTGTGCACGCTCCAGGTCGCCTGCGGTGGCAGCGCCAAGCAGTCCAACACCGGTACGACCGCGCCCGCGACGGGTGGTGGCGCCGAATCGCAGCCCAGCCGCTAGCACTGCGCGCGGTCGTCGCGGTCGTCGCGACCTTCGGAGCCACGTCGTCCGCGCACGCGGGTGCGTGGGTGCCCGACCCGGGGCACTTCTACCTCGAGCTGCGCGGGCTTTTCGTCACCGCCGCGCAGGGCTTCGATCAGGCCGGCTCGAGGCGCGCGCTGCGGGCCGACTCGCCGCTCGGCGCGGTGCCTGCGCGCCTTCGCGACGGGCAGGCGCTCCTCTACGGTGAGGTCGGGCTTGCGACACGGCTCGCGGTCGTCGCCGACCTCGCGGTGGTGCGGTCGGTGACGCTCGCGCGCGATGGCGTGGGCAACCTGTCGGCAGTCGGGCCTGGCGACCTGCATGTCGGTCTGCGGCTCGTGCTGCTCGACGAGGAGGTCACATGCGCGCTCGAGGCCAGGCTCGGGGTCGCCACGGGTCGCTCCGCGGGTCCGGTGCCGCTCGGGCCGGGGGATCTGCGTGGCGATCTCGTCCTGCACCTCGGTCGGGTCTGGGAGCGCGTGCCCCTCTTCGTCCAGCTCGCGCTCGGTGCCGAGCTGCGCTCGAGCGGCACGCAGCGCATCGACGGGCCCACGCTGGGGGGCGCGTCGCACACGGTCTCGGTCGACTACGCGCCAGGGCTCGTCTACGCGGCCGAGCTCGGCTATCTCGCGCGCCTCGGCGAGCGGCTGCGGCTCTCGCCCGTCGTGCGCGTCGATGGGCAGCACGGCACCCACGCGCCGACCACGAGCGCGCCCGCGTCCATGGAGGTCGACCCCGTCGCGCCAGCCTCCCTGCGCTTCTTGCGCGTGACCGCGCAGCTCTCGGTCGAGGTGAAGGTCTCGGCGCGGCGCCGGGACGCGCTCGTCTTCAGCGTCGGTGGCGGCGCGTTCGTCTGGGGACAGGGTTTGCCGGCTGCAGGCCAGGTCTCGCTGGCGTTCGGCCACCGCCGCTGAGGCAGATCGTGGCTCGTCCAGAGGGTGTGTGGTAGCGTCGTTTAGTCAGCGTGAATCGACCTCCCCACAAAGACGCCCCCGACGACCACACCAACCCGGGCACGTCGCCGCCGCGGGACGAACCGCCGGTGGTCGTCGACGAGTCCGGTGATGTGCCCGCGGATGGCGCCGATGGCGAAAACGAGTTCCCGTCCGAGACGACGCGGATCGATCCCGGCTTCATGAGCAGCGGCGCGCCGGCCAGGCCGATCGCACGCCCGGTCGTTTCGCTCGATCAGCTCGCCGCGCAGCGCTCGGCGGGCCGCGGTCCGCCCTCGAGCAGCGGGCCGACACCCGTCGACCGCGGCGATCGAGCCGGCAAGCAGCAGAACGCGAAGCTCGCAGCGCTGAAGTCCCTGTCGCTCGGTGGCGAGCAGAGCACGGGCAACACGCGGCTCCCGCCCGCCCCGAGACCGCAGGGTACGAGCAAGCTCCCCTGGGTCCTCGTCGTGGCAATGGGCTCTGCCATCGGCGGGAACTACTACTGGACGCACCGCCACCCCACGCCAGCGACGGTCAACGCGCAGACCATCCGCACCGAGCGCGTCACGACGACGGGCGGCAGCGGCCAGTCCCACGTCGCGGCCGGTTTTACCAACGCTGCGATCACGGTGCAGATCGGCACGCCCACATCGGGCACGATCAAGACCGTCAACGTCGAGCCCGGCGACAAGATGAAGCGCGGCCAGATCGTGCTCACCCTCGACTCGTCGGCCGCGCAGGCCGAGTTCGCTCCCGCCATCGCGGCGGTTCGCGACGCGGAGCGCCTCCACACGCAGACCGTCCAGCTCTTCAAGGCGCAGGCTGCCACCGCCGTCGAGGTCTCCAATTCGCGCGGCGCGGTCGACGTCGCGCGCTCCAAGCTTCGGCCTATCGAGCAGCGTATCGACCAGGCTCGCATCCGCGCGCCCAGCGACGCCACCGTCATCGAGGTGCTCGGTCATCCTGGCGAGGCGGTGAACGCCGGCGCGCCCCTCCTCAAGGTCGCCGACCTCACGAAGCTCGTGGCAGAGGTCGACATCAACGAGGCCGATCTCATGAAGATCCGTCGCGGGCAAACGGTCGACGTCACGTCCGACGCGGCGACCGACACGTACCACGGCAAGGTGCGCGAGATCTCCGAGCAGGCCGACAAGGCCAAGGGCACCGTGCAGGTCAAGGTCGATCTCCAGGTTCCCGACCAGACGCTGCGCCCCGGCATGAGCGTGAAGTGCACCTTCTTGCCGATGCAGGGCGAGAAGCCGCGCATGTACGTCTCGAAGTCTGCGCTCGGCGCCGACGGAAGCGTCTGGGTCGTGGGGCCCGACCACTATACGAGCGCGCGCCCGGTCAAGACGGGGCAGGTCACGGGCGGGACCATCGAGATCCTCTCGGGGCTCAAGGACGGTGACGAGCTCGTTTCCGAGGCCAGCCTGGTGCACGCACACCAGCTCATCGCGCCGCCGGCACCCGTGCCCGCGGAGTGAAGCATTTGACCGCTACAGCTTGATCTTCCCCTCTGCGAAGAGGAGCTGATAGGTGGCGAGCTCGCGCTGGTACTGCGACTGGGCCCGGTTGGTCTCGGCCTCGAACACGGCGCCCTGCGCGGTGAGCACGTCGAGCGACAGCGCCTTGCCGACCTTGTACTGCAGCGACACGAGCTCGTAGTTCTTCTGCGCAGTCTTCTGCTGCGCGGTCGCGATCTCGATGGCCTTGTTGGCCGTCTCGAGCAATGC
>JAYTLP010000342.1:0-14923 GCA_043729375.1 Myxococcales bacterium | reverse complement strand
GCCTGACCCCCCCGCGCCGGCTGTCGTCGTGGCGCCTGACATTGTGGCGCCTGTCGTAGTGGCGCCGATAACCGTGGTGCGCGTCGTGGCCGCGCCGCCGCCCCGCCCCCCCCTGCGCTTCGATCTGGCGCTGCACGGGCTATGGCTGATCCCGCTCGACGATCCGCCGTCCGCCGTCGCGGGTGACGTCGAACTCGCGGTGCGCTGGTCACGGCGGCTCGGGGTCGGCCTGCACGCGGGCGTGGCCAACGTCTGGCACTCCGCGGACCGCAGCGAGCACAGCGGGGCCGCTATCGAGGTGCGGCGCATCCCGCTCGCGCTCCTGCTCGAGGTGGGGCTACGTCTCCCGTACGGCGAGGTGCGCCTCTCGGCGGGCCCGCTCGTGCAGCTCTGGCGCGTGGAGTCATCCGGTGTGAGCCAGCCGCGAACCATCTTGACGGCCCAGCCCGGCCTCGAAGCGCGTGCGCTGTACCGCTACGTTCTCCGGCGGTGGTTCGTGGAGTTCGGGCTCCAGCTCGACGTGGGCGTGCTGCGGCACGACTTCATCGTGACGGGCTCCGGCACCCTCACCCACACGCCGGTCGCCGACGTGGCGCCCATCGTCGGGGGCGGGGTCTCGTTCTGAATTTCATTGAACCTTCCGCCTCGACCGCGGCATACACAAGGTGGACACCATGATCTGGACCCTCAAGGACGGTGCTCGACACCAGCTGGCGTTCCCGCTGCTCGTGCTGGAGGACGTGTACCGCGCGCACTTCGACTTCGTGTACCGCAGGGCCCAGCGCCTCGGCGGGCCGGGCATCGATGCCGAAGACGCCGCCCAGGAGGTCTTCCTGGTCGTGGCGCGCCGCCTGCTCACCTTCGACGGAAGCTGTGAGGTCACGACGTGGCTCTACGGCATCACGCTGAACGTGGTGCGCGGACTCCGCCGGCGTGCTCGCGTGCGCTGGCTGTGGGAGCGCGACGCTGCCCTCCAGGCAGGCCCGCTGGCCGTGGAGTCGATCGATAGAGTCGAGGTCCGGCAGGCCCATCGCATCGCGTACGAGATCCTCGACAAGATGGCGACCAAGAAGCGCGAGGTCTTCATCCTCTCCGAGCTCGAGGGTCTCTCCGGCAACGAGATCGCCGCCATCACGGACACGAAGATCGAGACCGTCGCGTCGCGGCTCCACTACGCGCGTCGCGAGTTCGCGGAGCGGCTCGGCAAGAAGCGAGGTGTGCGATGAGCGTCGACGAGCGCGAGGTCGCAGCGCTCCTCGAGCGCGCCAGGCGCCACGAGGAGCCCGTCCCCGACGGCTCGAGCCTGCGCGTCTGGCGAGCCGTGCGCCTCGCGGAGGCGCGTCCGCAGAAGCAGCTCTGGCCGGTGTTCCTGGCGGGCGCGGCACTCACCTGCCTCCTTCTGCTCCTCGTGCCGCGGGGCGCCGCACACGATCCGTACCGCGTGGGAGTCCGACTCCCCGAGGCCACCGCCATCGAGCTGCACGGCGTGGCCGAGCTCGTGACGGGCCCCCGATCGAACATCATCGTCGTGCGCAACGACGCGCAGCAGGTCGACCTCCGCGTGGACGCGGGCACCCTGCTCGTCCACGTCCTGCCGCGCACAGGTCGAGGGCCCTTCGTCGTGCACACGCCACAGTTCGTCGCGCGTGTCGTCGGGACGGTCTTCCGCGTCGTCGTCGATGGGAGCGGATCGAACATTGCGGTCGCGCGCGGGACGGTCGAGGTCACGCCCACCGGCCGGACGATGCTCCCAATCCGCGCCCACGAGACGTGGCCGGCGAACGTGAACGTCGCACCTCGCACGGAGGAGCTCGCGCTGCTCGCCACGCGCGAGCAGGTGGCGCTCGAGGACTTCGTGGCGCGTCCGCCCCACGTCTGCAGCGGCGCGCCGGAGGCCCGGGTGCGCTGCGACGTGCAGTTTGCGCAGGAGGCCACTCCGCTCGAGGCCGAGACAGCGCTGTATCGCGCAGGCTCTGTCGCGTGGCGCGAGCTCGAAGACCCGCGCCGCGCGCTCGCGCTCTGGCGCCAGCAGCGTGAGCGCTTCCCGAACGGTGCGCTGCGACGCGAGGCCCAGGCCTCCATGATCGACGCGCTCGTGGCCACCCGCGCCTTCTCGGACGCCGAGGCGGCGATCGAGAGCTATCTCGCCGTCGAGCCCGACGACCTCCGCGCGCCCGAGCTGCACTTCGTCCTCGCGACCGTGCTCCGACAGCTCGACGGAACTTGCCGGCGAGCCGGGGCGGAGCTCGAGCTCGCGCTCGCGCACCCGGTCGGCGGCTGGGCGGCCCGGGCGAAAGAAGCGCGCCGCGCATGCGCTCGCTCGCGCTGAGCAGCGCGCTCCTTCTCGCCGTCGGCGTCGTCGCGGGATGCCACCTCCCGGTCGTCGTCGGGTCGATCGAGTGTCGCTCCAGCGACGACTGCGCCCCGCCATCGTCCGTGTGCGGCGTCGATGCTCGCTGCGTCGACGGTTGCGCCCTCGGCGGCTGCGCTGCGGAGGCCGCGTGCTCGACGACCACAGGCGCATGCACCGGCGGCATCTTCGGCACGTCGTGCACGAGCGACGCGAACTGCGACCCACCGGAGGTGGTGTGCAACGCCGCCACCGCGACGTGCGCGGCGAGCTGCGTGCTCTCCGGCGGCTGTCCGCCGGGCCTCGCCTGCGACCGCTCGAGCGGACGGTGCTGCGATCCGGACGAGCACGGCTGCCGGGCCACGCGCGACTCACCCCACGGGTGTCGAGACGACGACGACTGCGGCGCTCCCGCGCGCATCTGCAAGGCCGACGAGTGCTCCGCGGGCTGCGGGGCCACCGGATGCGGCGACAAGCTGAGCTGCGACGTGGCCACGGGGCACTGCGCCCCGGGGGCGTGCGAGCGCGACGCCGACTGCGACGACAGCTCCTCGTGCACACAGGCGCACACTTGCGTCCCGCTGAAGCAGCGCGGCTACGGTGGCTGCAGCGGTGGCGCGAAGGTGGCGTTCACGTGCGTGACGGCTCCGACCGCCGCCAGCTTCCTCGGCTGTGCCGGCCCCGCGGGACCCGAGCCGTGCCCCTACTGCATCGACGACTCGTGCTTCTCACCCGGGCTTTGCACCACGTCCGCCGGCTGCAGCGCCGGCCTCGGCTGCAACAACGGCCTCTGCGTGGCGTCAACGCCGCAGTGCCCGGCCGTCGTCGACCTCGCCGACGTCGTGAGCGGCCGCTACGCCGCGGGCAAGGCCGTGTGTGTGCGCGCAAAGGTGACCGGCGTGCGGAGCGGCTACGACGGCGCCGTAGAGGTGCGCCTCGGCGCATCCCCGTACCTCTACGTCGACGTGCTGGAGATGTACGAACGTGCCGGGGTGAAGATTCCGACAGTGGGCGACACGGTCACCGTACACGGCACGGTCCGCTGGGACGAGAACCACGCCGACCGCGAGCTCTTGCCCGTCGACTGGATCGGGCCCTGACTACAGCGCGGTGCCGTTGCCGAAGTCGGTCGACAACGCATCCGCGACCTTCTTCACCTCGGTGGCGATCGACAGGATGAGCCCGAGCTCACGGTTGAATTGCAGCGAGCCGGTGGTGAAATTTTCCGACCCGACGAACACGCTCGCGCCGTCGACGACGATCGCCTTCGCATGGATGTAGGGCGTGTGCACGACGACGACGGGCACCTTGTGCTGCTTCAGCGTCGCGACGGCCGCGCTCTGCGACGAGGACGGCGACGAATCGGAGAGGACCACGCGCACGGCACGGCCGGCGTCCTTCTGCGCCGTGAGCGCGGCGACGATCTTGGGGTCGCTCAGCTCTTCGTCCTCCACGTCGACGGTGGACGTGGCGGTGCCGATGAAGGTCACGAGCCGGTCGCGCGAGTTCTCGGGCGACACGACGAGCACGCCGCCCGGGCTCCACGTCTTGCCGGCGAAGTCTGCCGCGAAGATGGCCTCGGCCTCGGCCACGTCGGCGGCCTGGCTGTCGACGGCCAGGTACTCCCGGTTTGCGGTGACCGCGGTGTGGGTCGCGTTCATGGTCATGATCCACGCGACCGCACCATCGATGATGACGCACTTCTCGTGCGTGTAGAAGAAGCTGACCGGCGCCCACACGACGCCGACGCCGGCCGTCTTCAACGTGTCATACGCGGTCTGGTTCGACGTCGAGCTCGTGGGGAAGGCCTTGTTGAGCACGACCTTCACGTCGACTCCCGCCTTGTGACGGTCGACGAGCGCGTTCAGGAGGTCGGTGCTGGTGAACAGGTACATCGTGACGTGCACCGACTTCGACGCGGTGGCGATCGCCGTCTGTAGCCCCGCACCGCTGTCGCCGGGCTCCACAATGATTCGCACCGACTCCGGGCCGGGCGCGATCGCGAGGTCGCCGCCCGGTATCATGGCGCCGTCCGCGGCAGCCAGGTCACTGCCGGCCGCGCTCGCGAGATCGTCGCCACCACCATCCAGCCCCGCGGCCCCCGCGTGACACGCCGCGACTCCACACAGGATGAGGGCGAGCAGGCAACGCAAGATGGACCTCCTAGTTGATGGTGGGTGCGACCATCGAGTTCACGCCCGCACCCGCGAACGAGATGGGCATGCCGGCGCTGTCGTTGAAGGAGTTGAAGAGCTTGCCGGCGCCGGTCACCGGGTCGATGGTGACCACGTCGCCCGTCCCGTCGTGCGTGAAGCCGAAGACCTGGCCCATCGCGTAGGCGATGCCGTAGAGCTGGGGATACCCGGTGCTGCCGATGGTCTTGATGACCTTGCCCGTTAACGGGTCGATGGTGACGAGCAGGTCGTTCTTCGCGCCGTTCAAGATCTTCCCGGCCGACCCGTACATCGTTCCGTCACCGACCGCGACCAGGTCGCCGGACAGCGCGAGGCCGTTACCCAGCGTCCCTACCTGCGTCACCTTGGGCGGCGACATCGACAGGTCGATCTTGCAGAACGCGCCCTTGTGGTCGCCTGCGAAGAGGTTGCCGTCGGGGGTCGTGGTGAGCGCCACCGTGTCGGAGCCGCACGCGGTGACCTTGCCGATCGACGTCACGTGGCCGTCGGTCGGGTCCGCGGTGTAGAGCGTGGTCTTGGACACGACGTAGAGCGTGCCGTCCGGTGCCACCGCGAGGTCGGTGATGACATCCTCGATGCCGTTCACCAGGGGCGCGTTGAACGGCCCCACCTCGACGAGCTGCTTGCCCGCGAGATCGATGTCGTACAGGACATGATTGGAGTGCGCGTACACGACGTAGCTCGTCGGGAGCGCGCCGTCACCGAGCCCGGTAGCGCCGTCGCCGCCCGAGCCAGGGCCAGGGCCGGAGTCGTGGCCACTCCCGCCGGCGAGGTCGTGGGCCACACCCTGACGCGAGCCCGCGCTGCAGGCACCTAGAAGCAAGGAACAAAACAGGGCAGTCTTCATCAGAATCCGATCGCGGCGCGGACGTCGCTGGTGGAGCCGGAGGGGCAGGTGGCGCCGGAGATGCTACCGGAGGCACAGCCGAGGTAGGTGCCGATGCCGAGCGCCTTCTCCATCGCGCGCAGCACCGAGAAGTGGTTCATCTGCATCGCGCTGCTGGTGCCCGCGGTGATGTAGGGCGAGATGAAGACGTTGGGCGTCGCACCACCGAACGTGCTGGTGCTCTGCTCGTCCCACAGCACGAGCACCGCGACCTCGCCGCGCAGGTAAGCCGGCGACGCGAACACGAGCGGCAGGTACGTGTAGAGCCAGTTGTCGGCCTGGGTGACGGTGCCGTCGTGCATGTCGTTGTCGAGGTCGGGCGTCAAGAACGAGAACGCCGGCAGCGTGTCGTCGGCGAGATCGCTGGTGAACGTATTGCTCGGCGTCGAGCAGGCCGTCATCTTCGAGCCCGTGCTGCACGTGATGCTCGAGATGCCGACGTCGTCCGACGAGCACGTGGCGAGCGCGCCGTAGTAAGCGGCGGGGTTGTGCTTGCACGCATAACGACCGGAGCTGCCCTGCGCGCACGCCGAGCTCATGCCCTCCTGGTAGCTCTTCCACGACGCGACCTGGTCGAAGATCGACGGGACGGAGAGCTGGTGCGAGCTGGCGTCGTTGTCGTCGCGGATGCAGGCCGTGCCTCCGCTGTCGAGGCCGACGTCGCAGTTCGAGCCCGAGGTGAGCGCGAGGTAGTGCGGCAACGAAAGGAGGTTGTCCGTGAAGCAGTTGTCGGCGTAGTTCGTGGCCTGACCGCACCTGGTGGCGAGGCTGCTCAGGTACGGCGCCGCCGCGTTGCCGTTCACCTTGCCGAAGTTCTGGTTCTCCTCCATCACGACGATGAGGTGCTTGAGGACGATCGGTGCGATCCGCGGCGTGCCCGTGTCGTTGCAGATGGTGCCTGCGGGGAAGCTGGTGGGCGTGGTGCCGCCGTCCGCGCCGGGGAGCTGGCTCGCGTCGCCGGGAGGCGTGCCGGCGCCATCGACGGCACCCGCGAGGTCGGCGATGCCCGCGTCGCCGGTGGTGGTGCCATGGGTGCCGCCACCACAGGCGGCGAGCATCAGCACGAACGGTATGATACGCATGTAAGCTTGATGTCGGTGCCTGGGCATGGTCATCGAACTATCTTCTGGCTCAGTGCAGCACCTTGCGCAACACGCGGAGCGTGGTTTCCACGCCGTCGCGCTTCTGGATGACGCCGAGCGCGACCGTCGTGTTCTCCGGGCCACGAATGGCCTGCATCGCGTCGTCGAAGCTCATGTTGCGCACCTCGTTTCCGTCGACGGCGACGATGCGGTCGCCGGGTGCGAGTCCCGCCTGCTCGGCGCCGCCGCCCGGGACGGTGTTCACAACGTCCGCCGAGCCGTCCCCGATCCGCAGCACCGCGCCCACGCCCGTGATCTGCATACGCGCAGCTGCGCCGACCGGCACGGCGTCGAGCTCGAGCTCGACGGGCCCGGTTCGTCTCCCGTCGCTGACGTCGAGGCCCGCGGCCATGCGACTGTGGAATCCATCGACCTCGGCGACGAGCGAGCGGCGGCCGGCGGGGAGGCCCCCGAGCTCGAAGTTGCCCTCGGCGTCCGAGGTGGCGGAGCTGTTGACCTTCATGGGTGACGAGCCCGTGTCGACGAAGCCCTCCATCGACACGCGCCCCACGAGCGGATGGTGCGTGGCCCCGTCCGCGAGGCGGCCGAACACCGTGCCCCCGTGACCGAGCGAGAACGTCTCCTCGGCCGAGTTGCCGCACGACTCTACGACCTCCACGACCCGGGCGGCGGAGGCCGCATACCCGGCTGCGAGCACCTGCACGGCGTAGCGGCCCGGCGTTGCGCCGCGCACCTCGAAGCGGCCCTCGGCGTCGTACACCGTCGGGCTCGACGGCACAGGGCCCGCGCCGGCGACGCGCTGGAGGACGACGGTGAACGACACGACCGGCGCGTGTCGCTCGCGATCGTGGACGGTGCCGCGCAGGGAGCATCCGCTGTGCAGGACGAGGGTGAGCTCGGCACCGGGCCGGGCGACCGCATCCGCCGGGACGTACGGCGCGCGCGACGCGTGCACGTGCGCGGCGCCGGCGACCGAGAGCTCGAAGAGGCCATCCACGGACGTCGTCGCCTCCGAAGGCGGACCACCGTGCTGCGCCGCCGTCACCTGCGCGCCCTCGACGGGCCGGCCGGCGTCGTCGACGACGCGGCCCTTGACAGTGCCCATGGCCGACGTCCCTGCCACGATCGACAGGACCAGCGTGCCGGCGCGCGCCTCGCTCTGCGTGACGACATGCGCGACCGGTGCATAACCCGCCACGATCGTCTCGACGACGTCGCCCGCGCGCCCGCCGAGCACGACCTTGCCGGCCGCATCCGTCTTTTCCTGCGCGGGTGTGGACAGCCCGAACGTGCCGGGCGTCCGCAGCGACACCGTCGCGTCGGCGACGGGTGCGCCGCCGGTCACGACCGTCACCTCGAGTGGCGCTCGCTCGTCGAGCTCGAAGAACAGGCCGGTGACGACGAGGCCCGCCCGCGCCTCGAGGCGGATGGCGTCCGGCTCCGGCACGTACGGCGAGAAGCCGTCGGCGACGATGCCGAGGAGGGTGCAGGACCCGGCGCGGGCCGGCGCGAACACGAACGCGCCGCTCTCGTCGGCGGTGACGGTCTCGACCGTGTCGCCGAACGAGAACGTCAGCTCCGCGCGCGCGACGCCTGCGTTCGTCGCGGCGGAGACCACGTGGCCCTCGAAGCGCGCCGCGCCCGCATCCTTCCGCGTGCGCACGTCCACGAGCGCGACCTCGGTCCGTGCCCTGCGCGGCGCCGTGACTGCCGGCGCGGCGGGCGCCTGCGCGGCGCGTCGACGCAGCCCGACGATCGAGGCAATCGCGACCAGCACGACGACGACCGCGGCTGCGACCCGGCGCACTAGAGGTCGGCCATGCCGCCATCGCACGGAATCACCGCGCCGGTGATGTAGGCCGACGCTCGCGAGGCGAGGAACTGCGCGATGCCCGCGACGTCCTCGGGCTCGCCGAGCCGGCGCAGCGGGACGTTGCTCACGACGTGCTCGCGGAAGGCCTCGAGCGTCCCGGCCATCATCTTGCTCGGGAACGGACCGGGGGCGATCGCGTTGACGAGGATGTCGGGCGCGAGGCGCTTCGCGAGGTGGCGTGTGAGCATGAGGAGCGCAGCCTTCGAGGCGGAGTACGCATACGTCTCCATGTCGGGTGGCACGCGGCCGTTCACCGACGCGATGTTTATGACCCGTGCCGCCTTCGGCGCCGCTTTCAGCGCCGGCAGGAGCTGCTGCGTCAGGAAGAACACGCTCTTCACGTTGAGGTCCATGACCTTGTCCCAGCCGGACTCCGGGTAGGTCTCGAGCGGTGCGCTCCACGTCGCGCCCGCGTTGTTGACGAGCACGTCGAGGTGCGGCTCGCTGCGCTGCAGCTGCGCCACCAGGCCGGCGATCCCGTCGGGCCTGGACAGATCTGCCATGAGCCCGGTTGCGCCGAGCGCGCGGGCCGTGGCCTCGACGTCGGCCGCCTTGCGCGAGCAGAGGTAGACGCGCATCCCAGCGGCGACGTAGCCGGCAACGATCATGCGACCGATGCCGCTCGTGCCACCCGTGACGAGAGCGACCTTGCCGGTCACGTCGAAGAGGTTGTTCATCGCCGTTTCTTACCGCATCCAGCGTGGTCTGTGCGTGGCCTGAACCCCACCCAGGGGAGGTGCAGCATGTCGAACACGGTCGCGGCAGCAGTCAAGAAACTCCGGCTCAAGCCGAGGTACGGCAACTTCATCGGCGGCAAGTTCGTCCCGAGCCAGAGCGGCAAGACCTTCTCGAACCCGTCTCCGATCGACGGCAAGCCCTTCTGCGACGTACAGCTCTCGGGCAAGGAAGACGTCGAGGCCGCGCTCGATGCCGCGCACAGAGCCGCTCCGAAGTGGGCAAGACGTCCCCGACCGAGCGCGCCATCATCCTCAACAAGATCGCCGATCGGATGGAGACCAACCTCCAGCGGCTCGCCACCGTCGAGACCATCGACAACGGCAAGCCCATCCGCGAGACGATGGCCGCCGACCTCCCGCTCGCCATCGATCACTTCCGATACTTCCCCGGCTGCCTGCGCGCCGACGAGGGAACGCTCTCGCAGCTCGACGACGACACCGTGGCCTATCACTTCCACGAGCCGCTCGGGGTCATCGGCCAGATCATCCCGTGGAACTTTCCCATCCTCATGGCCACGTGGAAGCTCGCCGCTGCGCTCGCCGCCGGCAACGCGGTCGTGCTCAAGCCCGCCGAGCAGACGCCCGCTTCCATCCTCGTATGGGCCGAGCTCATCGCCGACCTGCTGCCCGAGGGCGTGCTCAACATCGTAAACGGCTCCGGCGTCGAGGTCGGCAGGCCCCTCGTGTCGAGCAACCGCATCGCAAAGATCCCGTTCACCGGCGAGACGACGACGGGTCGCCTCATCCTCCTGTACGCCAGCGAGAACCTCATCCCCGCCACGCTCGAGCTCGGTGGCAAGTCACCGAACATCCTCTTCGAGGACGTCATGGCGAAGGACGACGACTTCTTCGACAAGGCGCTCGAGGGCTTCACGATGTTCGCGCTCAACCAGGGCGAGGTCTGTACCTGCCCGTCGCGCGTGCTCGTGCAGGCGTCCATCTACGACAGGTTCATGGAGCGCGCCGTAGAGCGCACCAGGGCTATCAAGATGGGCAACCCGCTCGGCCCGTCCACGATGATCGGCGCGCAGGCGTCGAACGATCAGCTCGAGAAGATCTTGAGCTACATCGACATCGGCAAGAAGGAGGGCGCCAGGATCATGACCGGGGGCGCCGTCCAGAAGAACGGGGGCGAGCTCGACGGCGGGTACTACGTGCAGCCCACGATCTTCGCGGGCCACAACAAGATGCGCGTCTTCCAGGAGGAGATCTTCGGCCCGGTGGTCTCCGTCGCGCCGTTCAAGGACTACAACGAGGCCATGTCCATCGCCAACGACACGCTCTACGGCCTGGGCGCGGGCGTATGGAGCCGCGACGGCAATACGGCGTACCGCGCCGGTCGAGAGATCAAGGCCGGTCGTGTGTGGACGAACTGCTACCACGCGTATCCGGCACACGCGGCGTTCGGTGGGTACAAGCAGTCGGGCTTCGGCCGCGAGAACCACAAGATGATGCTCGACCACTACCGGCAGACGAAGAACCTGCTCGTCAGCTACTCGCCCAAGAGGCTGGTTTTTTTGAGAGCACAGGACACAGGACGCCGGCCACCGGACATCGCGGTGGCGCTGCGCGGCTCGTCGTTTTTCCCGGGAATGAGTGCCGCGCGGCGGCCTCCTTCGTGTTTCGTCGCCGGGCGGCCGGATCCTGCATCCTGTTCTGCTCGTAGAGAGGCGCCCGGACATGGCCACACGAGTCGAGATCACCAAAGAGGCAGCGCAGGTCATCGACGACCTGCGCGCCGAGCACGATCCACTCATGTTCCATCAGTCGGGCGGCTGCTGCGACGGCTCGTCACCCATGTGCTACCCGCAGAAGGAGTTCCGCGTCGGCGCCCGGGACGTGTACCTGGGCACCATCGCGGAGTGCCGGTTCTTCATCGCTGGGGCGCAGTTCTAGTACTGGGCGCACACGCACCTCACCGTCGACGTGGTCCCTGGCCGCGGCGGTGGCTTTTCGCTGGAGTCGCCGCTCGGTCTGCGATTTCTCACCCGGTCGCGTCTCTTCACCGAGGACGAGCAGGCGACGCTGGACGTCGAGGGGCCTCCGCATGTGGGACCGCTCGAAGTCTGAGCACAGCCCCGATCTTCTGCCATTCTGAGGGGTGATGGACCGCCACGACATCGCTGCGGCGTTGCGCGAGATCGCCGACTGGCTCGACTTCGAGGACGACGGCAAGAAGTCGTTTCGTGCGCGCGCGTATCGCAAGGGCGCGGATGCGATCGAGCAGGTCGCGGCGCTCGACACGCTGGTGGCCGAAGACCGCGTCACCGATTTGCCCGGCATCGGCCCCGCGCTCGCGGCGCTCGTAGGTGAGCTTCACCGCACTGGCAAAGCAAAGCAGCTCGAGAAGCTGCGCGCGAAGCATCCGTCGGGCTTCCTCGACCTGCACAGCGTCACCGGTCTCTCGCCGCCGAAGATGCGCGCGCTCCACGACGCGCTCGGCATCAGCACGCTCGACGACCTCTCCGCAGCCCTCGCAGCCAACGCGGTGCGCGACGTGAAGGGCTTCAGCGCGAAGAGCGAGCAGAACCTGGTCGAGAAGATCGCCGCGGCGGCCGCTCATGCCGAGGAGGTTCTGCGAGGAGATGCCGCCGAGATCGCCAACCGGGTCATCCAGGCGCTCGCGCCATCGCGCGTCGAGGTTGCGGGGCAGCTACGGCGTGGGCTCGAGGTCGTCGACCTCCTCGAGCTGGTCACCGACGACCCGGCCGCGCTGGACCGCTTCGTCGACGGTAGCGAGACCGAGGAGCACGAGGCCACGACCGCGCTGCTCCGCGTGCGGGAAGGGCTGCACGTACGGCTGACGGTGGCGCCGCAAGGGGGCTTCGGCAGCACGCTGTTTGCGGTCACGGGCCCCGACGAGCACGTCGACACGGTCCTCGCGCGCGCGCACCACCCGCTCGCTGCCGACGAACGGTCGATCTACGCCGCGGCGAAGCTCCCGTTCATCCCACCCGAGCTGCGCGACTCTGCGGGAGTGGTCGACGCCGCGGCGGGCGGCGACACGTTCGACAACCTCCTCACCGGGGACGACATCCGGGGCATGGTGCACTGTCACACCGTGTACTCCGACGGCAAGCACACCATCGAGCAGATGGCGCGCGCGGCAGAGGCTCGCGGCTACGCATACCTCACCATCACCGATCACTCACCGACCGCGCACTACGCGCGAGGCGTCGAGCCCGACCGGCTGAAGCGGCAGTGGGACGAGATCGCGGAGGTGCAGGAGAAGGTGAAGATCCGCCTGCTGCGTGGCACCGAGAGCGACATCACCAGGGACGGGGCGCTCGACTACCCGGACGCGATCCTCGAGCAGCTGGACGTCATCGTCGCGAGCATCCACAACCGCTACAGGCTCGATCGCGCGCAGATGACGGAGCGCATCGTCCGCGCGATGCAGGTGCCCGTGTTCAAGATCTGGGGCCATGCGCTGGGGCGCATCCTCCTCGACCGCGATCCCATCGATTGCGATGTCGAGCGCATCTTCGACGTCATCGCCGGATCGCGCGCGGCGATCGAGGTGAACGGCGACCCGCACCGCATCGATCTGCCTCCGGCGCTCATCCCGGCGGCCCGCGCGCGAGGCATCAAGTTCGTCGTCTCCGTCGACGCACACAGCACGGACGCGCTGCGCCACATCGACAACGGCATCCTCGCAGCGCGTCGCGGAGGGCTGCGCAAGCACGACGTGCTCAACACCCTTCCGGCGGAGGCGTTCGCAGACGCCGTGCGCCCCGTCTAGACCGGAGCGGCTTCGCCTCGGGCCGGGGCCGGGAGAACTGCGGGCTCGCGGCGACTGCGCCCACGCGGATCACGGCGCTGGCCCTCGCACCGCAGACCTGGATGCGCTTCATCGCCTCGGCGACGTCGTCGAACAGCGTGAGGCTTGCGCAGCGGTCGACGGGAGCTTGTTGTTCGGCGAGGTCGCGAGGAAAGCGGGCTCGAACTGCTCCCTCTGCCGGTCGACGAGGCGCAGCTCGCAAGGTGCGCCAGCTTTCAGAGCAGGATGGGCACAATGCGGCAGTCGAGCGTGTTCCGCGTGTAGAGCTCGATCATCGCTTCTCCTCGGCGATGTAGCGTCGCTTGGCAAACGCGGCGGCTCGCACCTGCGCATCGGCGGCAAGCGGAATCCGCGCGACCGCGTGCCACGGGCCGTCGCTGCTGCGCGTCTCGGGCAGAAGCGCCTCGGCCTCGCGCACGACGCGCACCTCGAGCTTGTGCGCACCTGCCACGAGGTTCGTCGAGAACACCGTCCCCGTCGCCGCGCTCGCCGATGCGAAGGCAGCCTCGGGGGCGATGGCGTTCGATGTGTCGGGAGCGTCGGCACCATCCAGCGTCGCCACCTGCAGGACGACTGCGTGATCGACTGCATCGATGACCAGAAGCTGCACCGAGGCCACGGCCGCGGTCGTGACGAAGAGACGCATGCCGAGCTTGAGCGGCGGCTTCAGATCCGGGTAGGTGGGTACCGGCACTTCCGCCGGCACTTCCGCCGGCAAAACGGGCGCGACAGCGGCTGTGGGCCTCGGAGCCGGCGATGCGACGACGGGCGCTGGCGGCGAGACCGGATTGCGCGCCACAGCGACCGCCACCAGTGCCGCCACCGCTGCCGCAGCAGCGACAGCCGGGAGCGCCCACCTCCTCTTCGTCGCCGTCTCACGCTCGGTCGGTTGATCGTCGACCGCCGTCGTTGCAACAACGACAGGCGCGCCGTGTGTCGGCGCGCGTCTCCCTTCCGCCGGCTCACGCACCGGCTCTGCGTCACCTGCCGTGGTGCGCGGATCAGCGAAGCGCGCCTTGCAAGCCGCCGAGCAGAAGTAGTACGTCACCCCGCCAAAGATCCCCACCGCCCGGGCGCGCAGGGGATCCACGGAGCGCCCGCAGACCGGGTCGAGCGTCGGTGAGCTGCTCATGAGCCGAGCTGCGTACCACGGACGACGGGGAAGGTCAGTAGTTCGAAGGTGCGACCGAGTCGGGCTGGACCACCCCGTCACCCTGCCGCCGCTGCTGCGTCTGATCGCCCTGGCGGCGCTGCTGGGTCATGTCGCCCTGCCGCCGCTGGTTGGTCTGGTTCCCCGTCGCCGTGCCATTGGTCGGCGCACGCGTACCGGGCGCGACCTGCTGATCCGGCTGGTTCTGCGTGTTGTTCGGCGTGCGCGGCTGGTTGGTGCCACCTGGGTTCTGGTGGGTGCGAGTTGGCTGACCCGGGATCGGCGCCGGCTGTGCGCCGGGCGTGGGCGTGACGCCCGGAGTGGTCGGGAGTGCTCCGGGGGTGGGTGCAGGGTTCGGTGCTACCTGGGTCTGCGCGAGGCAGACACCGCTGACCGAGAGCAGGAGCCCGAGTGTTCCGGCCGAAAAAAACGATGCAATGTTCATGTGAACCTCCATGAGCGGGAGCGCCCGGGATCCAGAGCTTCACGTGGCGTGCCGCGGCGGCCCCGTGACATCCGGGGCTTGCATGCCTGCGCGTGTTGCGCCGTGGCCTCGTGAGGCGGATCGCTACGTGCAGCGCTCGGGGCCGCAGACGTTGCCATCGACACGCTCCGCCGGACGCTCGCTCCACGCCTTGTGCAGGACCTCGAGGAGCTGGCCGGCGGGCTGGGCGCCGGACACGCCGTGGCGGCCGTCGATCACGAAGAACGGGACGCCGCGGATGCCGAGAACCTCTGCCTCGCGCTCGTCGGCGCGTACCGCGTCCGTGCAGGTATCGCTCTCGAGCATTTTGCGCACGTCGACGCCATCGAGGCCGATCTCGCTCCCGAGGCGCACGAGCACGTCG
>JAYTLP010000341.1:0-4361 GCA_043729375.1 Myxococcales bacterium | reverse complement strand
GGCGCGGGTCCCAGGCCCAGTCGCGGATCTCGTCGAGGTAGAGGAGCTCGAGCCGCGCGCCGTCACGCATGATGTCGAGGTCCACCTTGTCGTCGGTGGCCGTGGGGTGGAGCGCGTCGATTTTTGCCACCACCTTGCCGAGCTCGTCGTGGCGCCCTTCGAGCGCGGCCTCGCTCAGATCGACGATGCGATCGTCGAAGCGGTGGTCGCCCATGAAGCTCGCGAGGTGAGGCTTCGCGGCGAAGAGGCCGTCGAGGTAGCGCTGCTCGAGCGCGACGACTTCGCCGTGCACGTCGCGCGGCGGCGGGAGCGCAGCGGCGCTGGAGCCGAGGACTGCGACGGCGAGGAAGACAACGACGACTTTCATTGTCGACAGCCTACTACGGCGCGTCGACCGGTTCTCCCGCGAGCTGTGGGTAGCCGTCCAGGAGCCACTGGCCCAGCGCCTCGGCGTGGAGGATCGGAAGTGGATGGGTGCGCCGCGCCGTGATGAGGATCTCTCGGATCTGCTCAGCGACGGGCGGTCGCTGTCCTCTTCCGCGCAGTTCTGGCGAAGGAACTTTTGCTCGTCCGTGCCGGCAAGGACGCTCTTCGAGCCCGGAAGAAGTGCCGGGTTGGCTACACTGAGCGCCGCGCGGCCTCGAAGAGCGAGTCCCCTTCGAGCACCGTGTCTAGCGGCGCACGGGTGGTGGCCACGTGCAGGATCATGCGTGCCAGATCGTCGACGGAGATCGGGCGGAGGTGATGCAGGCCCGGCAGCTTCGACAAGAGGCCGATGCCCGGCGGTGCGTGGTGACCCTCGCCGTCGAACGCGGACGGACGCAAGGTCGTCCACGATAGCCCACTCGCGCCGACGAGCGCCTCGGCCTTGGCCTTGGCACGCAGGTACGCGCCCATCGGCCGGCCGGCGCCCACCGACGACAGCAGCACGAGGTGATCGACGGTGCCGGCACGCCTGGCGCACTCGACAAGCGATCGCGTGGTGCCGATGTCGCTGGTCTCGTACGTGTCTCCCGCGGAGAAGCGCTTGCGCATCGTGCCGATGAGCTGCAGCACGGTGGTCTGGCCGCGGAGCTGCTCGGTGAGCCACTCGTGGTCGTCGAGCGAGCCCACGACGGCACCCGGCTGCACGCCGCCCTCCGGTTGCTTCCGGTAGTGAGTGCGCAGGCCGGTGCCCGACGCGAGCGCCTGTCGCACCACCGTCCGACCGACTGCTCCGCTCGCGCCGGCCACGAAGATCTTCCGCTCGCTCATCGACCTTCCGTAGCACCGCGCCGGGGTAATGTCAGGCATGCACGAGCACGGACTGTACCGCGCGATCCTCGTCGGCTGGTTCGCGCTTTCGGCCGTCACGTTCATCGCGCTGTTCATGACGACGGCGCCGTACGGCCGCCACGACGCTCGGGGCTGGGGTCCGGTGGTCGCGCCTCGATGGGGCTGGTTGCTCATGGAGTCGCCCGCGGCGATCGTGATGCCTGCGCTCGCCTTGCCGGCCCTTCGCTCGGATGGCTGGCCGATCGGCTGGGTGCTCGTCGGTCTGTGGGCGCTCCACTACGCGAACCGTGGGCTCGTGTACCCGTTCCGGCTGCGTTCGAAGCGGCCGATGCCGCTCGTGGTCGTCGGGCTCGCGCTCTTCTTCAACGTCGTCAACGGCTGGCTCAACGCGCGCGGGCTCACCGTCTATGGCCCCGAGCTCGGGCGCGCCGCCTGGTCGAGCCCGCGCGTGCTGGTCGGCCTCGCGCTCTTCGTCGTCGGCCTCGGCGTGAACTGGGATGCGGACCGGCGGCTGCTAGGTCTTCCCCGCGGTGCCGACGGCGGCTACGCCATCCCGCGCGGCGGGCTCTTCTCGCTCGTGAGCAGCCCCAACTACCTCGGCGAGCTCGTCGAATGGCTCGGCTTCGCGCTCGCCGCGGGCTCGATGGCGGGCCTGAGCTTCTTCGTGTGGACGTTCGCAAACCTGGTGCCGCGCGCCATCGCACACCACCGCTGGTACCGCCGAACGTTTCCGGACTACCCGGTCGGGCGGAAGGCGATCTTCCCGTTCGTGCTGTGACTCACGGCGAGTAGCGGCGCCACGGGACGTAGAAGGTGACGACCACCGACGAGGTCTGGCCGTCCGACGGATCTGCCATCGTGGCAGTGAGGTAGCCTTCGAGGTGTGTCGCGTCGATGACGTTGATGACGAACAGACCCGCGCAATCGTTCCCGCCACAGGTCAGGGTGAGGCTGCCGCCGGTGACGACGATCTGCCCCGCGAGCGAGGCAGTTCGATCCGGCGTGAAGCTCGTGGTCGGTACGATGAGGCTGTAGGGCTGCGCGGAGAACGGCGCGATGCCGGAACCGAAGCGCTGCACCGTGAGATCGCACGTGGCCTTCGTGACACCGGTCGCGTGCAGCACGAGCGTGGTGGACACGATCTGATCCGTCCCGTCTCGCTCGGTGCTCAGATCGGCGTAGGCATCGGCGGCCGCGACGTAGGGGCCCGCGTGCGTGCCGTCGACGGTGACCTCGACCGACGGACCGCCGCCGCCCGTTCCACCCGTCGACGTGTCCGTGCTGTCCGGATAGCAGCTCGAGCCCATGCACATGCCAGCGAGGAAGAGGCCGGCGACGAGCCTGCCGAGAGTGCGAGCGACGTTCATACCTCCAGCATACGCGACGGCTCTAGGGCTGGTGGATGGTGCGCCAGATGAACCACGTGCCCCAGATCATGCCGCCCACGATCATGACGACGTAGATCCACATGCGCGGCGATTCGAGCTTGTCCGGATCACCACTCATGGTCTGCAGCTCACGTCGTAGAGGGGGCCGTCGAGGCCGCGGCTCGGCCAGTCGTCGAGCGGGAGGTGGTGGTTGCGCAAGGTGGCGAGCACGGCTGCGTCGAGGGCCGCGTCGAGCTCGACGATGGCGGCATCCCCGGGCAGCGTCGCGCGCAGCTCGACCACGTGGTGCAGCGCCGGGCGAAGAACCCGACGCAGCCTCTCGTAGAGCGCGTCGTGGCGAGCGGGGGCGCCGCGCACGAGGAGCAGCGTGGTCTCATGGTCATAGAACGACTGGAGCGGGCCGTGCGCCACCTGCAGCACATCCCACACCGGCGGATCGCCGACGCGCAGCGCCTCGAGCAGCTTCCAGCGCAGCGGCATCGCCACATCGCCGAGGCGGTCGTCGACGATGAGGGCGATGGGCCGGCGCGCACCACCGAACAGGTCCGGCGCAGGCTCGGCCAGCCGCTGCGCGACGATTTGCGGCAGGCTGGAAAGGTTTTCCTCCAGCCCGGTGATGGCCTGCGCGACCCTCAGCGCTGCACACAGCGCGACCGACGGGCCGACCACGCGGAGAAGCAGGCGGTCCTCGCAGGCGGGCGGCAACGTCCACACCGTGTCCATGCCGGGCACGTCGTGCAGCGACGTGACGAGCAAGCTCGTGCCGAACGACGACGCGTGCGGCAGTGGCAGCCGCGCATTCGGGGCGAGGCCCTGCGAGAACAGCACGAGCCCGGTTCGAGCTGCCGGCGGTTCGGGCCAGTCCACGAAGCGGCTCTGCGGCACGAACGCCGCGTCCCGGCCGGCGCGCCGCAGCAGCGCCACGAGCACGCGCGCCGGGCCCTCCGACATGCCGCCGCCCGTCACGACGAAGCGCTCCATGCCGGCAAGTCGCTCGCTGCCAGCGGGCAACGGCGTGGCGAGCGCCGCAGCCAGCGCGGCAGGAAGGGTGGCGATGCGCTCGGCGAGCAGGTCGAGGCCACTCACGGCGCGTGCTCCGGATCGAACTTGTGCGTGCGCAGATCATCGAAGTAAGAAAGGAGCGCGTCGAGGTCCGCTTCGGTGAGCTCTGGATGCGCCGGCATCGCGCCGTAGCGGAACGTGAGCGGGTTGCGAATGTACGCACGGATCTGCTCGCGGGGTCGGTACTCGACGATGCTCTGCGGAACGTTCAGCTCGGGCCCGATGCGCCCGCCTTCGCGGTTCACGGCGTGACACGCGATGCACGAGCGACGGAACAGGGCGTAGCCACGCTGCGCGGCCTCCCCGCCCGTGGGCACGGTGTGCGGGTAGAGCAGCTCGAAGCGGGCGTGCTCGATACGCTCGAGCGCCCAGGGCCGGGGGTGCCGCTCGAGGTCGGCGCGATCCGGCCCGCGCCACACGAGGTAGAACGGCGCGGGATCGGCGCGGCGCGGACCGATGACGTCCCAGCTCGCAAGATGATCGGCGTCTGCGAGCGCGAGCCAGGCCGTGCCGTCGAGGAGCGCCGCGCCGGTCATCGGGACGGCATACCCATCCCTCGCGCGGAGCACGAGATCGGCAGTCGCGAGCTCGACACCAGGGAACGCATCCGCGAGCAAGCGCGCCATCGGCACGGCC
>JAYTLP010000340.1:0-7492 GCA_043729375.1 Myxococcales bacterium | reverse complement strand
GGATCGTAGCCGGCGACCCGGTAGTACCAGGTGCCCTTCGGCAACCCCTGCTGCCCCGGCGGGACGGCGGCCACCACGGGCTTCTGGATGTTCGGGCGCGTGTCGTAGCCGAGGACCACCGCGTGCTCGGTGGTCCTCAAGATCCCCGGCGTCCCGGCCGTGTCGGCGACGATGGTGCTGTCGTTCGCCGTCGAGGCGCGCGACCCACCGACCGCGTACAGGTGCGCACCCAGGTGCACGACGGAGAGGCCGGTGCGCGCCGCCGACAGGGGGTTCGCCACGTGCGTACTCGTCGTCGGATTGAACTGGAGCGACGAGCGCCATGGCCCGGGCCGCCCGAACACGTCGATCTGCGTGGTCTCGACGGTGGCGAGCGGCGGCCCGATGCGGGTCGTCTGTCCGCCGGCGACGAACAGGTAGGTGTTGCCGAACTCGTCGAAGTCGTACGTCATGCCGTGGCGCCACCGACCGGCCGCGAGCGCCGGGAACGGTGTGGTCGGCGTGCTCGTGTCGCACGCGAGCGCCCCCGTCGCATCGTAGCCAGCTTCCCAGCAGCCCTTGAGGTGACCGGGCTGCGCCGATGTGATGAAGGATAAGTTGTAATAGATCGACGACTGGCCGTCCCCGTTGACCCACTCGATCGGATACGCGCCGTCGGTGTAAGAGCCGATGGTCACTGCCACGCCGGTCTGGCCGGTGCCGAGGCACGCGCTGGCGGTGCCCGAGATGTCCACGGCGCAACGGGTGTAGCCCGAGACGGGATCGACCGAGGCCGTCGGCACGGTCGAGTTGAGCAGCGCGGCGCAGGTCGTGCCGGGCGGCACCACCACATAGGCCGTCGGTGCAGGAGCGGCCGTCGCAGCGTCGAAGCCGGTCCCGCAGAGCGTGACCACCTGGGGCCGGGTCGATGAGGACTGCGGCGTGATGCTGTCGATCTTGGGCGGAGCCTTGGCGACGATCTTGAAGGGGTTGGCCCAGGTGCCCTCGAGGAGGTTCGGGTTGATGACCTCGACGGTGTAGTCACCGAGCGTCATCGAGTCCGTCTCCGATGGCACGACCGCGGTGAGCGTGGTCGCGCTCACCCAGCTCACCTGATAGGTGTCCACCGGCGGCCCGAGCACCGTTCCGCCGCTGGTCGTGATGCGCGCGCGCAAAACGACGCGCGGGGTCGGCTCGAAACCGGTGCCGGTGATCGTCACCGGCTGGTCGGACAGCACGCCATCGTTGGGCACGCCGCGATACGCGGTGGCCGGCTGCACGTTGGTGACGGTCGGCGGAGCGAGCGCGGTGACCGTGAAGGCGCACGACAGGCTCGCGCCCGACCCGTCCGGGTTCGACAGGACGACAGAGTAGAGGCCCTGGGCCCGGGTGGGATCCGCCGGCAGGTTGAAGGTCGCGGAGCCGCCGCCCATCGCCACGTTGAGAGTACCGACCATGATGGAGCCGACCCCGCCATCGACGGTCTGCCCCGCGAGACACGGGACGAGCGTGAGGCCCGCGCCGGTCTGGATCCCGAACCCGTTCACGGTGACGTCGGTCGGGACCTGCCGCGATGCGGCACCCGGATCGACGTCGACCAGCCCGGCCGTGGGACCCGCATCGCCGAGGCCGCCGTCACCGACGTTCATGCCGTCGCCGACGAGCCCGCCGTCGCCGACGTTCATGCCGTCGCCCGGCCCGCCATCCGTCTTGCCGCCATCGCCGCTGCCGCCGTCACCCAGGTTGCCTTGGTCCGCGTGACCGTGGCTGCGATGGCAACCCGACGCGGCAGCCAGCAGGGCGAACCCCAGCGCGATGCCCGAGCTACGGAAGACTCCACGTGCTGGCAAGGTGATCTCCTCGACGTGCGGAAGGTAAGGTTCGAGCGTGTCTATCAATCCACGCCGGTCGGTCGATGTTCTGTGGGCCAACTTACAAACGATTTTTAGCGAACGATTTTTGGGGGCTGGAATGATCTTGAGTGGCTCAGAGCCGGACGACGAGCTCGAGCCTTGCGCCCGAGAACGCCGGGAAGTCGCGGCAGATGCCCGAGATGCAGCGCAGGCCGCCGCGGTTGCCGCCGACGAAGACGCGCAGGCTGGACGCGGTCGTGAAGTTGTACTGCAGCGAGCCGTTGAAGAAGTTCTTCGTGCGGTCTCCGCTGGGCTGCGTGGTCCACTCGTAGCCGAACGCACCGACGATGTACGGCGTCCACTTGAGCGCGGCGTAAGCAGTGCCCTCGGTCCACGTGGGGTTGTACGTGAGGCCGCTCTTGTCGACGGCAATGATGATGTCTTCCTTGCGGATGTAGACGAAGCCCTGCGACTCGACGGAGAGTCCGTGCGAGAGGTGCTGCGTGAAGTCCCACTCCACGTGGCCGATTCGCTGGTGCATCTTGCCGGTGGAGCGGTCTTGCTCGTAGCGGAAGCCGCCCGACGGGAAGAAGTGCGAGCTGCCACGGTCCCAGCGAATCTCGGCGCCCGCGTACGGATCGTTGAAGCGCAGCGGCAGGCCCGGCCGCGACGTGTCCTCGAAGTACGCGGTCGAGGCGAAGAGCTGCAGCCTGGCGTTCACGCGGAAATCGAGCCGCGCGCGAATTCCACCGACGGAGAAGATCGGCGCCTGGAGCTCGGTGACGATGCGCTCGGCGGTCGGTGGGTTGATGAACGCGATGGGCGCGAACTCGACGTAGCTCGACGGCACGCTCGAGTGCCACGGCCGGTAGTCCTTGTAGTACTTCGTCTCGATGAGCAGGGTCGCGCGGCCGAAGTAGCCCGTGAGCGCGCCATACAGCGCACCGCCAGTCTTGCGCACGTCGGAGACACTCGTGAGCTGCCCTGCGCCCTCGGCATACACGCCGAGCCAGCGCGCGAGCTTCGGCGCGTCGAGGTTGCCGCCGTACATCATGAAGAAGTCCTTGCGGACGGGCGCCACGGCGTTCTCGTTGTTGTGCCGGATGCCGCCGGTCGCGTGGATGCCGACGTTCACCTTGTCCGCGAAGCGGTACTCCGTGCGACCGCCGGCGATGAAGTCGTTGGGGTCGGCTGCGTAGCGACCCGTGGCCTGATCGACGTTCTGGATGTTGGTGAAGCCCGCGACGAGCGTCATCGCAAACGCGTCGTCGCGGTACACGAACTTGGCGCCGCGGAGGGTGGTGTCGATGCCCAGCTCGTCGAGCTTGCGGATGGACAGCACGAGGCCGCGCCCGAACGAGACGTAGAAGTCGCCGAGGGTCGCCTCGATGTTCCGGCTCGTGTACTCGACGGCGACCTTCTCGCCGTAGAACGGCTTCTGGCAGTAGCGGCTGCGCAGCACGTACTCGGTCGTCGCGGTGGGCCCGCAGGCTCCGGCGGGCCGGTCCATGTAGAGCGCCGTGTCGAAGCGCGTCCACACGCGGAAGTGACGCCACTGCAGGTCGACGTTGAGCCGGTTCAGGAGGTCCGCGAAGCGGAGTTGCTGCGTCGGTCGACCGCCCGTGTCGCTCTCCACCCGCAGGGCCGGACCGAGATCACCGTGGTACGCCGCGTAGAGCGACTCGATGATGTTCATCGTGAAGTGCTCTTTGAAGAGGGTGAACTCGATCGCGCGCGCCGGTGCGGCCGTGCCGAGCAGCGCAACGAACGCCACCACGGCGACGAGCGTCGAGCGCGGCTTCATACGACGAACGTTCTAGTGGGGGGCGTCGAGCAGCGACTTCACGTCCGCTGCGACGAGCTTCTCGTCCCCGGCGTTGTAGCCGTTGCGGACGCGGGCTACCTGGCCCTTGCGATCGATGAGGATGGTGAGCGGCGCCACGTGCTTCGGGTTGTAGACGCCGACGACCTTCGTCTCCTCGTCGAGGAGGACGGGGAAGCTCACGCCGTAGCGACGTGCGTAGCCTGCGACCTGCGCGATGGTCTCGGGACCATCCATCGCGATGCCGAGGACGACGAAGCCCTTGTCCTTGTGCTGCTCGTAGATGGTTTGCAGCTCGGGCATCTCCGCGCCGCACGGCACACACCACGTGGCCCAGAAATCGAGGAGGATGACGTCCTTGCCGAGGTGATCGGAGAGCGACTTGTTGCGACCATCGAGATCACGGAGCGTGAAGTCGGGTGCGGGGGCTCCGACCTTCGTGGCCTCGGTCGCGACGGAGCCGGCGGACCTGGCGCCGGAGCCACCGCCACCCGTCGCGCACCCGAATTGCGCAAGTCCGACCCCGGCCCCGACGACCACAGCGAGGAGCGGTGCGAAACGCTTCACGAGTAACGGCTACTGCGCGAGCGACTGCGCGACGGCCGTCTCGGAGTCGCAGCCAGGCGAGCCACCGACGCAGAGCCATTCGATGGCCATCGTCGAGGTGTCGAGCAGGATGTGCAGCGGGAAGGCAGAAGCATCGGCATACTTGAAGAGGGTCGAGGCCGGATCGATCGCCATGTCGGTGTTCACGAACTTGTGGCGGGTGGTCCAGTCACCGATATCCGTCTCGATGGCCGGCTCGCCCCTCGTGTGGCCTTCGGAGAGGACGGTCAGGGCGCGGAAGCCCTGGTCCTTGAACTTCGTGGCGAGCGCCTCGACGTTCGGAGCCTCCTCGTTGCAGAAGACGCACCAGCCAGCCGAGCCCACGATGAGGAGGTGGCGCATCGCCGGGTCGCTGTGGAACTCACCGAGGAAGATGTCCCGGAGCGGCAGCGCGGCATACGTGTCGGCCGCAGTCGGTGTCTTGCCGAGAAACTTGTAGTCGGCGACGACGGAACCCTTGGTGTAACCGTAAGGACCGACGGGGTAGTCGGCGTCGTGCTGCGTATCGCTGTTGCCCTTGTTGGCGGTGGTATCGGCGGAGCCGCCGCAACCCGAGGCCATCAGGACCCCGACGAAAAGTGCAAACGCGGCAGTGACGGTGGTCAGTGTTCGCATCTCGTGTAGCTACCGCGGATCTCGACAGGCTGTCAACGCATCGCGTGGAGCGCGATGTGATCTGCGGCGCGGCTGCAGCGGCAGCCTCATGCCCCACCTTGACCCACGCACCACGGCCGGCGTATTGAGCCGGCCATGCGCTCCACTCTCGCCGCACTGAGCCTTCTCCTCTGCCTGTCCGCTTGCACGAAGGCGACAGTGATCGGGACGGCGTGCAAGACGACCGGGGACTGCAACGTGAAGGGACAGGTGTGCGCACCGGGGCAGGGCGGCGGCGCGTCGATCTGCACGCACGCCTGCTCGTCCCAGAGCGGCGAGACGGGCTGCCCCGTCGGCTTCGATTGCTTCCCATCGGACGCGACGCTCGGCACGACGTGCAACAAGGCGCAGTACGAGGTCACACTGACGGGCGCGCCGCTCCTGATCGGCGTCGACTGCTCGAAGAACGACAGCGTGTGCACAGCGCTCGGGAGCACGAACGCTGCGCCGAGCTGCCGCAAGCTCGAGGACCCGGTCAAGAAGATGCCGAACCCGATCGACCCGGCTGCGTTCTGCACCGGCGCGTGCACCGAGGACGCCGGCTGCCCGCTCCAGTTCGCGTGCCTCACCGACTACGACTCGGTGAAGAAGTGCCTGCGGCGCGAGCTCTGCTCGGAGTGCGTGATCAACGACAACTGCCCCACCGACAATCCGCTGTGCATTCCGACCAAGGACGGCGCGTCGCACTACTGCTCGAAGTCGTGCGGCAAGGGCGGCGACTGTGGCGGTATCCAGAACACGGCCTTCATCTGCGACTTCGCCACCGACTCGACCGGCGCGCAGGTCGCGGCTTGCACGCACCGGTACGGCGCGTGTGTCGGCAAGGGCGTCGTCTGCGACCCGTGCCGCAGCAACGCGGACTGCACGCACGCCGGCAACTCCTGCTACGCGAACGTCGCCACCGGCGAGGCTTTCTGCATCAAGGGCTGCAAGGCCGACGCGGACTGCAGCTCGTCCACCGTCCCGGGCGTCGCCTGCGACAACACCGACGTCTACGACCCGAGCAAGAACCCGGGCGGCATGTCGAACGAGATCTGCAACGGCGGCGCACAGCCGGGGCTCCTCTCCTGCTGGCAGCAGCCCTAGCGTCTCGCCTAGAACGTCACTCCGCCGAGCACGCGGCGCAGCACCAGGAAGAGCGTGCCCGAGAGCAGCGTCACGACAGGCAGGGTGAGGACCCAGGCGAGCGCGATGTTGCGCACTGTCTTCATCTGAAGCCCCGAGCGCCGCGCCACCATGGTGCCCGCGATGCCCGACGAAAGTACGTGGGTCGTGGACACCGGCATCCCCAGCAGCGCGCCGAGCCCGATCGTGATCATGGCGACGAGCTCGGCAGATGCGCCCTGCGCGTAGGTGAGGTGCGTCTTGCCGATCTTCTCGCCGATGGTCACGACGATGCGCTTCCATCCGACGGTGGTGCCGACACCGAGGGCGAGCGCGACCAGAATGAGTACCCAGCGGGGCGCGTAGTCCGTCATCGCGCGCAGCTGGGCCCGCGCGTGCTTGAGCTCGGGCGAATCCGTGACCCGGTGCGCCTTGACCAGGCGGTCGAAGCCCGCGTCCGCCTCGAAGATCTGGCGTCGCATCACGAAGCGATCGTTACCGGGAATGTCGGCCACCGTCGCGGTGTCGTTGAGCCGCATGGCCACGGCCGAGAGGCGCGCGCGCACCTCGACGCTCTGCGCATCGAGCCCATCGACGCGCTCAGCCAGCACCTTCGCGGCGCCTGCGGCCTGCGAGACGCTGTGCGCGCTGGCGGAGGGGTCGAGCGCGAAGCTCGCCGGTAGCAGGCCGATGAGGATGAGCATGATGAGGCCGACGCCCTTCTGCCCGTCGTTCGACCCGTGGGCGAAGCTCACGCCGCTGCAGGTGCCGATGAGCAGCGCGCGGATCCAGCCTGGCGGCGTCGCACCCGGCTCCGGCGCGTTGTGCAACTCCTTCTTCGGCACGAGCCAGAGGAACAGGAGCACGGTCAGCGCCGCGAGCGCGAAGCCGACGAGCGGCGAGATGAAGAGCGAGAGGCCGATCTCTCCTGCCTTCACCCAGTTCACGCCATCGCCGAACCTGTGGCCCGGGGTGAGCGAGTTGGCGAGCGCGACGCCGAGGATGGCGCCGATGAGCGTGTGGGAGCTGGAGGCCGGCAGCCCCAGCGCCCACGTGGCGAGGTTCCACGCGATTGCCGCCAGCAGCAGCGACATCACCAGCGCGAGCCCGATGCCCGCGCTGCTCTGGACCAGGAGCTCGACGGGCAGCAGCTTGATGATGCTCATCGCGACCGCGATGCCACCGACGAGCACTCCAACGAAATTACAGAACCCCGACCAGACGACGGCCCACGTGGGCTTGAGCGATTTCGTGTAGATCACGGTCGCGACCGCGTTGGCTGTGTCGTGGAAGCCGTTCACGAACTCGAAGGCCACAGCGACCGCAAGCGCGAGCCCGAGCACGAGCAGCCTGGCGCTCAGCATGTGACCGTCGGGGGACATTCACGGTATGTCACTACGGAGAGGCTGCGCTGGTTGTGACTTTTACGCGAACTGTCCGACACCGAAATGGCACATGCAGAGCGCCATTTCGC
>JAYTLP010000339.1:0-3937 GCA_043729375.1 Myxococcales bacterium | reverse complement strand
TTTCGCTGGCGAGAGCGAACCCAGGTTGCGCCTGAGCAGCGCGCGTTGCCTCCGCGTCGACTGCTCCGCCGCGGAGACCCTCTGGTGCTGTGATCGGCTACGATGCGCTGCTCATGCTCACCGCGACGCTCCTCCTCGATGCTCGCAGCGGTGCCGCCGAGGTGCGTGCTGCGGTCGTGAGCGCCCTCGGCGTCGTGAACGCGGCGCGAGGCCTCACGTTCGACGACGACGGCACCGAGACGCTCGACGACGTCGTGTACAGCGTGTGGACCGACGATCTCGACGGGCCCACCGCGACGAGCTGGCTGCGCCTCGTCGACGACGCGCCCGCTCGATCGCGGTACCTCGAGCTCCATGCCGTCGACGATCACACGCTCGCGGCGCTGCGCGAGGCTCTCGCCGAGCGCGTGCACGTGCTCTCCCACGCGGAGATCGACGCGGCCGTTCGCGCGGATCCGTGCCTCGTTCGCTGGCTCGGTCACGGCGGTATCGACCGACCGTACGACGCCGGCGTCGAGGCGTTGCTCGCGGAGGCGCTTTACTCTGCCGACACGGAGCTCGTCGCCGGTGCGCAGGTGGCGATCTTCCTTCTCCGATGGCGCGCGCTCGTGCCGCTGGTGCAGCGCACGCTGGCGGGCGCCACCGACCCTGGACAACGCGCGGCGCTCGCCGCCATTCTCACCGCGTCGGCCGACTGGTAGATCGTTCCGGGCCTCCACCGCGTAGTACCTTGCTGCGCTTCTCCCCGCGCACCAGGAGCTCCGCATGCGTCGTGCCCCTTCGATCGCGCTCTCGTCGTTTCTCGGTACCGCCTCGCTGCTCGCCGGTTGCGCCTCCAGTGCCGTGAGCCGCGGGCCCGAGCTCCCCGTCACGCGCGCCGTCCTCTACCAAAACGGCATCGGTTACTTCGAACGACGCGGCAAGCTCACGGACGACGTCCTCCACCTGCGCGTCCGTCCCGATCAGATCCGCGACTTCTTGAAGTCGCTCACCGTCGTCGACCTCGGGTCGGGCCGCGCCACCTCGATCGCGCTGCCGGTCGAGAAGTCGCGCGCGCAGACGCTGTCCGACCTCCCCGAGCAGGTGCGCACGCAGGGCGGCCTGCTCGCGATCGCGCAGGCTTTCCGCGGCGCACGTGTGATCGTGGACGGCGAGCGCCGGGTCGTCGGGCGCATCGTCGGCGTAGAGAACCTCGGCGAGAGCGGAAAGGCCGACTGGCGGCTCTCCGTGCTCACGGATGGCGGGTCGCTCGCGCAGCTTTCCGTCGACAAGATCAAGAACATCAAGATCCTCGACGGCACGCTCGAGGTCGGCCTCAAGAAGGCGCTCGATGCCGCGCTCGATTCGGGCTCGTGGAAGTCGGTGGACGTCACCGTCCGGCTCGCGGGCGGTGGCACGCACGACCTCGTCGTGAGCTACGTGGTCGAGATGCCCGCGTGGAAGCCCGCCTACCGGCTCGTCGTCGACAAGGTATCGAGTCACTCGCTGCTGCAGGGCTGGGCCGTCGTCGACAATCTGTCCGGCGACGACTGGAAGAACGTGAGCCTCTCGCTCACCGCAGGGACGCCGCTCGCGTTCACGTACGACCTGTACACGCCGCGCATGCCCCGCCGCCCGCACCTCGAGGCGCGCGACGAGATCGCGCAGATCCCCGTCGAGGCCTTTCAGTCGAGCGGAGGGATTCCCAGCACGCCGTCCGCCGACAGCATCAACGGCGACCGGATGGACGACCGGATGAAGGACATGGAGGCACCGCGATCGTCATCGGCTCCCAGCAAGAGCAAGAAGTCGAGCCGCCGAGGGGACGCATCGGGCCCGTCGATGCAGGCCGCGCCCATGGCGCCTCCACCGCCGGCGGAGGCGGAGGCGAAGGCGCAGGCGGTCACCAGCGCTGATCTCGAGCGCAACTTCCGCACGCTCGTTGCGGGCAGCACCGTCGGCAGCCTGTTCCGGTACGACATCGCGGAGCCCATCACCATCGGCGAGCGGCAGTCGGCGCTGGTCAACGTGATCAACGCGAAGGTCGCCGGCGAGGACGCGCTCCTGTTCCGCGTCGGCCAGGACCAGGTGTCACCGTACCGCGTGGTGCGCTTTGCCAACGATTCCGGCTTCGTGCTCGAGTCCGGCCCGATCGCGATCTATCGCAGCGGCGACGCAGGCGGCACCTTCCTCGGGGAAGCGCTCGCGCAGCGCATCGAGAAGGGCGCCTCCACTTTCCTGCCGTACGCGCTCGACGGGCGCGTGCGCGTGCAGCTCTCCGAGGAAGATCGCGAGGAGGGCGTGCAGCTCCTCCGCATCGTCCACGGCGTCATCACGTGCGAGACCAAGCGCATCACGCGCTGGAAGTACGACGTCGACAACGGCACGGGCGAGGCCACCACGCTGTACGTGCGTCGCGACCGCAGGCCGGGCTGGAAGGTCGTCGGGCAGAACAAGATGATCGAGGAAGGCGGCGCGTACTTCGTGCCGATCTCCCTGCCGAAGAGCGGCCGTACGAAGGTCGAGGTGGAGGAGCAGACGCCGGTGCGTCGCGATGTCGACATCTGGGACGACTACGGGCGCCAGGTCATCGGGCTCTACCTCAAGGGCGCCAACGTGGACCCGAAGCTGCAGCCGCAGCTCAAGGAGATCCTGACGCTGCGCGAGCGCGTCGATCGCATCGAGGCCCAGCTCGCCACCGCCGAGGAGCAGCGGCAGGCCCAGTCGGAGCGTCAGGCTGAGGTGCGCGAGAACCTGAAGGCGCTCGGCAAGAGCAGCGCGAATGCGGACCTCAAGCGCAAGCTCGAGTCCACGCTCGGCGAGCTCGAGACCGGCCTCAACGACGTGACGCGCAAGACGGTGCAGCTCTCCATCGATCGCAGCGAGGCGCGGGACCGCCTCTCCGTGCTGGTCAAGAGCATCGACATGGCGGCGCGATGAAGCTCGCAGCGATGATCTTCGCCGTCCTGTGCGGCTGCGGTGAGAGCACGCAGGTGGGCACCGGCACCGATGCGAGCGTGCTCGTCGACGCCTCGGTCGCGGACGCCGTCGTACCCGTGGTCGGTGGCGACGGCGGGCCGGGCGCTACCTGTACGCTCAACCGCGACTGCGTGGCCGACGCGCGCTGCGAGTGCAGCGAGGCCGCAGGGTGCGCGTGTCGGACCGGAGTGCGGGGTACGGGCAAGAACGGCCTCGACACGTGCACCGACGGTAACGACTGCGCGAGTGCGCTGTGCGTGGAGGGGCCGGGCAGCGTGTACTACTGCTCCGACGAGTGTGCGAGCGACACCGGCTGCACGGGCAAGCTGCCGATGTGCCTCGACGTCGCGTTCATCGGAAAGATCTGCGCGCGCGCCGCTCCGTGAGCGGCCGGGTGTGAGCTACTGACGGACGATACGGAGCGCGCCGTCCTCGAGCTCCGCCTTCACCTTCACACCGTTGTGGACGTGCATGCGGACCTGCAGCCCACCCGTCGGCATGGCGCGTATCCACAGCGAGTCGAACGCCGGGTGGTGGAGCAGCCACGACTTGAGCGGAGTCGCTGCCCTCGCGTGCGGGAGGTTGATGGCGATGCCCTGCGGTCGGTCGAGGTCGAAGTGCGTCATGCCGTCGGTCTTGCCGCCGAGCGGCACGATGACCGCCGCCCGACCCCCGAGCTCCGTGACCGCGGGGTGCCACGGTCCGTCGGCGACGACCGGCGCCTTGACCGGCGCGGCGACGACCGGAGCGGTTGCAGCGATGACGGCAGCAGGCGCGGTGGCAAGCGGCTCGGCGGCAGCAGCGGGCGCAACGACCGGCGCCGGCGCCTCGACGGCAGGAGCAGGAGCAGGAGCCGGAGCAGGAGCAGCCGCAGCCGCGGGTGCGGGGGCGGGTGCGGGAGCGGTCGCGGGCGAGCCGGCGAGCATGACGACGAGGCCGATCAGAACGACGCCGGCGACGGCGGCGAACGGCCAGAATG
>JAYTLP010000338.1:0-12965 GCA_043729375.1 Myxococcales bacterium | reverse complement strand
TCGACTTCGGTACGCTGCCGCTGCCACCCATGGGCGGCAGGCCGCGCGAGACGGTCTACGTCATCATGGAGCTGCTCGATGGCCGCAGCCTCGCGGACGCCTTCTGGGAAGAAGGGCTGTCGCTCGGGCAGATCGTCGACATCGGCGGGCAGATCGCCCGAGCGCTCGCTGCGAGCCACGAGAAGGGCATCGTGCACCGCGACCTGAAGCTCGAGAACGTGCACCTCATCGAGCGCGACGGTCGCGCGGACTTCGTGAAGGTGCTCGACTTCGGCATCGCGAAGCTGCTTTCCAACCCCTACACCCGGACGAGCACCGGCGTCCTGCTCGGCACGCCCGCCTACATGAGCCCGGAGCAGTGCCGGGGCTCCGGGGAAGTGGACCACCGCTCCGATATCTACTCGCTCGGCATCATGCTGTACGAGCTGGTGTGCGGGACGCTGCCGTTCGCGGCTCGTGGCTATGGCGACGTGCTCGTAGCGCAGATGACGCAGCGGCCGGAGCCGCCGTCGACCTTCAATGCCACGGCGCCGAAGAGCGTCGAGGCCATCATTCTATGCGCGCTCGAGAAGCGCGCCGACGATCGCTTCCAGTCGATGACGGCGCTCGCTGCAGCGCTCGCGAGCGTGGCAGACGAGCTCGACTCGTCGATGGTAGGGCTTGCGCGCGTACGGCCTCGTGGCGGCGAGGGCGAGACCATGAAGAGCGGGATCGACGGCGCGACGCTCGTTGACGCGCCCTCCGCTTCGGCGATCCCGCGCGTTCAGCCCGGTCTGCACGGCATGGAGACCCAGGCGCTCGCATCCGATCGACTGCACAACCGCGACACGCGGCTGCTGGGTCCCGACGACGACAGGGCCACGATGGTTCGCGACGTCGTCGACGAGCACGCGCAGCGATTGACCGGGGTGTCGCTGCGCCAGGCTCTCGGCTCGACGGCAGCGCTGCGCCAGCTCGAGGAGGCGCTCGACAATCGGGGCGCACCCCGCCCCGTCGCCCCGGTCTTCCTCGAGAACCCCACTGGCGAGCTCGCGATTCTCGATCGGAGCAAGCAGCGCATGCGAGTGGTCTACATCGCGGTGGCCGCGGTCGTGGCATCGTTTCTTGCTCTGCTCGCGCTACGATGATCCGATGAAGCGTCTCCTCGTCCTGCTTTTCGTCGCCGGCTGCACCACGGGTGCGCCGATCGACGGCAAGAGTGCGTATCGCGAGTCGGGGCCCATCGCCACCGAATGGCTGCGCGCCGTCAGCCAGGTGGATGAGAACGGCTTCCAGCACCTCGATGGCGAAGGCAAGCTGCCGCCCAACGTCCGTGGCGAGCTCAACTACTTCGACGACAAGTTCTTCGTCGAGGAGGCGCGGCCGCTGCGCCAGCTCAAGCTGGACCTGTGGGTGCATCGCTCAACCGACACCACGCCGGACATCGTCCGCTTCAAGTATCGCGTCGGCGCGCTCAAGCTGACCGTGCTCGAGACCCTCAACGTCGCGCTCGTGTGGGTGCGTGGAGAGAAGCTCTCGTCCACGCCGGAGGCCGAGCGCCCGGCGCTCGTCGCGTCCATCGCGGCACAGATCATCAACATGAAGGGCACCGGCCACGACTGGCGCTTCGGCCCCGACGACCGGCTCGGCAAGGATGGCAACCTCAGCACGGATGCCACCGTCGACCCGGCGACCATGTCCACCTGGGAGCAGCGCGCCGACGCGGGCATCATGCACGGTACGCTCTACTTCTTTCTCTACAAGCGCTCGCCCAGCCGCCTCGGCTACCAGAACGCCGGCAACTGGTTCGACCCCGAGTTCCGCAAGAGCGTCGGTGGCCTGCTCCGCTTCTTCAAGGCGACGGACAAGGACGAAGTCGACCCGCAGTAGGTCCTACGACGGGGACGGGAAGGGCTTCCCTGCTCCGAGCGTATATTTCCGCACATGAGCGGGTTCGCGGTGGTCCGGCAGGTGGTGGGTGTGTTCGCTTGGCTGCTCGGCAGTCTGGTGCGGACGGTGATCGGGCCCGTGTCCTGGCAGCCGCCCGCGTGGTCGCGGTGGGTCGGGGCACGTGGAAAGCAAGCGGTCGTCGAGGCCCGGCGGCAACCGGCGCGCGCGGCGATGACTGCAATGCTCGTCGTCGGAACGATGGTGTCGGTCTACGCTGGTGTGCGGTGGTGGCAGCAGCTCCCGCGCCCGATCGAGATTGCCGTGAACGTGACGCCACCGCCGGCGACACCGATCGACGAGCACGTGAAGCCGCTACCCGTCGTCATCGGGTTCTCTGCCTCGGTGGCGCCGCTGTCGGCGATCGGCAAGCCGGTCACCACCGGGGTGAGTCTGCAGCCGGGCCTCGACGGCACGTGGCACTGGCGGAGCGATCACGAGCTGGTGTTCGCTCCCAAGGTCGACTGGCCCGTGGGCCAGCACTTCTCTGCGCGCATGCAGAAGCGCGGGCTCGTGGCCGACAAGTTGCTTCTCGACACCTACGAGGTGGAGTTCGACAGCGCGTCGTTCACCGTCGAGGTCGCGGCGAAGGAGTTCTATCAGGACCCGGTCGATGCGGCGCTGAAGAAGGTCGTGATGACGTACCAGTTCTCGCACCCCGTCGATCCGGCGAGCTTCGAGAAGGCGGTCTCGCTGACATTCGTGCCGGCCACGAAGCAGGAGAGCGAGCGCGCGTACAAGGCCGAGGTCAGCTACGACAAGCTGCACGGCAAGGCGTACGTGCACTCGCTACCCATCGAGATTCCGCAGCACGACGCGATCATGAAGATCGTGATCGCAAAGGGCGTGCGTGCGCGCGAAGGCGGCCGCGCCACCGACGAAGCCGTCGAGGCCGAGGTCCCGATCGCGGGCCTCTACAACTTCCTCAAGGTGGCGTCGTCGACCATCCAGATCGTCGACAACGCGCGCAACGAGCCGGAGCAGGTGCTCGTGCTCGAGACGTCCGCCGGCGTGACCGAGGCGGAGATGAAGCGCGGCGTGCAGGCGTGGCTCCTGCCCGAGCACGACCCCACGAACCCGGACGAGGCGAAGAGCATGCAGCCGCACGCCTGGACCAGCCCCGACGTGGTCGGCCTGGAGCTGCTGAAACACGGCAAGCCGCTCGAGCTCGAGCCCATTGCGCAGGAAAAGGAGTACTCGACGACTCACTCGTTCCGCATCCACGCGACCGCCGGGCGGTACGTCTATGTGCAGGTGAAAAAGGGCCTGCGCGCGTTCGGCGGCTACCTGCTCGGTGACCCGTACATCGCGACGACCGCGGTGCCGGCCTACCCGCAGCAGCTGCGCATCCTGCACTCCGGGTCGCTGCTCAGCCTCGGCGGCGAGAAGCGCGTGAGCGTGTTCGCACGGGATGTTCCGGGCATCGAGATCGAGCTCTCGCGCGTGCTGCCGGACCAGCTCCAGAACGTGGTCTCGATGTCGAACGGTCAGAGCTTCGGCCATCCGGGCTTCTCCGGCTCGTACAGCATCGACAACGCGACGGAGCGCTTCGTCGAGGATCGCGCGCTGCCGCAGCCCGGCTCGGGCAAGCCGATCTACGAGGCCGTAGATCTGTCGAAGTACCTCGGGGAAGGGCGGCGCGGAGTCTTCATGCTGCACGTGCGCGCGTACGACCCCGTCGCAAAGCGCACGCTCGCAGAGGAGGACTCGCGTCTCGTCATCGTCACCGATCTCGGCATTCTCACGAAGGAGTCGGAGAGCGGCGAGCGCGACGTGTTCGTGGCCTCGATCCGGACGGGGGATCCCGTCTCCGGCGTGAAGATCTCGGTGCTCGGCAAGAACGGCCTCGGCGTTCTCACCGTGTTCACCGATTCGCAGGGCCACGCACAGCTCGGCTCGCTGCAGCACTTCTCGCGAGAGAAGCAGCCAGCGCTCATCCTGGCGGAAAAGGGCGGCGACTGCTCGTTCCTGCCGATCGGCGGCTACGACCGCTACCTCGACAACTCGCGCTTCGACGTGGGCGGCGTGCGCAGCGGTGAGCACCCGCAGTCGCTGTCCGCTTACGTTTTCTCGGATCGTGGCATCTACCGACCCGGCGAGGAGATCCGCGCCGGTGTGCTGGCGCGTGCCAACGACTGGACGACCTCGCTCGACGGTGTGCCGCTCGAGCTCGAGATCACCGACGCGCGCGGGCTCATCGTCAAGAAGCAGCGCGTGAAGCTGCCGGCGAGCGGGCTCGTGGAGCTGCGCCACATCACGCCCGAGGTGGCACCGACGGGCACGTACACCATCCAGGCGTACCTCGTGAAGGAGAACAAGACCGACGCGCTGCTCGGTTCGACGACGGTGCGTGTCCGCGAGTTCGTACCCGACAAGATGAAGCTCGCGGTGCACTTCTCCACCGAGCACGCGAGCGGGTGGGTCCGGCCCGAGGCGCTGAGCGGCCGCGTCATGCTCACCAACCTGTTCGGGACCCCCGCCGAGGGCCGCACGGTGCGCGCGAAGCTGTCGCTGTCGCCTGCGCTGCCGTCGTTTCCGAAGCTCGCCGAGTACTCGTTCTTCGACCCGCTGCTCGGGAAGGAGACGGCCGACGAGGAGATCGACGAGCGGAAGACGGACGACAAGGGCGAGGCCACGTTCGAGCTGGGCCTCTCGCGCTGGAAGCCCGCGACGTACCGCCTCACGCTGTCGGCAGAAGCCTTGGAGGAGGGCAGTGGTCGCGGTGTGAGTGCCGAGGCGCAGGTGGTGGTGTCGCCGATGCCGTTCCTCGTCGGCTACAAGGCCGACGGCGACCTGAGCTACCTGTCCAGGGGAGCGGCCCGCAAGGTCGACCTCGTCGCGGTGGGTCCGGGCGGCGAGCGCGAGGCGCAGTCCAACCTCCGCGCGGTGCTCTACGAGCGCAAGTTCGTCTCGGTACTCACGAAGCAGGGCAACGGCACGTACAAGTACGAGTCCGTGAAGCGCGAGGTGGAGCTGTCGCAGAAGCCGCTCGCGATCCTCCGGGACGCAACAGCGCTCCCGCTGCCGACCACGCGCCCCGGAGACTTCACGATGGTGGTGCGCGGCGAGCACGAGCTCGACCTCGCGCGCATCGAGTTCTCCGTCGCGGGCGCAGCCAACCTGACGCGCTCGATGGAGAAGAACGCGGAGCTCGGCCTGCAGCTGAGGCGCAAGGACGTGGCGCCCGGCGAGGAGCTCGAGATGGAGCTGAAGGCGCCGTACACGGGCGCCGGCCTCATCACCATCGAGCGCGACCACGTGTACTCGTACAAATGGTTCAAGTCGAAGACGACGGCCTCGGTGCAGACGATGAAGGTGCCCGATGGCCTCGAGGGCGGGGGCTACGTCGCCGTGAGCTACCTCCGGGACGCCGGGTCCGACGAGGTGTTCGCGAGCCCGCTCAGCTACGCGGTGGCGCCGTTCTCCATCAGTCGCAAGCAGCGCGAGGTGAAGGTCACGGTCGACGTGCCCGACCTCGCGCGGCCCGGCGAGCCGCTCGCGATCAAGGTGAAGGCCGACAGGCCGGGCAAGGCCATCGTGTTCGCCGTCGACGAAGGCATCCTGCGGATTGCGCACTACGCCACGCCGGACCCGCTCGGGTTCTTCTTCCAGAAGCGCGAGCTCGGTGTGCGCACCGCGCAGATCCTCGACCTGGTGCTGCCGGAGTTCTCGCGCCTGATGGCCGCGGTTGCGCCGGGTGGCGACGCAGAGGGCAGCGCGGGTGGCAACCTCAACCCGTTCAAGCGCAGGCACGACCCGCCCGTCGCGTTCTGGACCGGCATCGTCGACGTGGGCGTGGCCCAGAAGACCTTCACCTACGACGTCCCCGACACGTTCAACGGCACGCTGCGGGTGATGGCGCTCGTCGTCGAGCCATCGGCGGTGGGCATGGCGGAGCGCAAGTTGATCGTGCGCGGTGACTATGTGATCTCGCCGTCGGCTCCGCTGGCCGTGATGCCAGGTGACGAGTTCGAGCTGACCGCGAGCGTGGCGAACAACGTGGAAAAAGCGGGTTCGGGCCCGGGTGAAAAGGTCACGGTGAAGCTCGAGGTCACCCCGGGGCTCGAGATCATCGGCGCCCACGAGGCGCAGCTCACAATCGTCGCGATGCACGAGGGCAAGACGTCGTTCAAGTTGCGCGCGACCGAGCGGCTCGGCGCAGCTACGGCGAGGCTCGTGGCCTCGGGCGCCGGCAAGCCCGCGCACATACGATCGGAGCTGTCGGTGCGGCCCGCGGTGCCCTACACGGTCACGTTCCAGACCGGGCACTTGAAAGACGGCGACAAGCGCGTGCCGATCCCGCGCCAGCTCTACGGTGAATTCCGCACGCTCTCGGCCGGCGTCTCTCGGCTGCCGCTCGGGCTCACGCATGGGCTCGTCGGCTATCTCGAGAAGTTTCCGCACGGATGTACCGAGCAGGTCACGAGCCAGGTCGTCCCGGCCATCGCGCTCGGCATGCATGCCGAGTTCGGTATCGCCACCGCGGATGCAGAGCGGTCGTTTGCGCGCTGGATCGACATCGTTCGCGCGCGGCAGAACGACGAGGGCGCATTCGGCATGTGGGCAGCTTCGCCGCGGTCGGCGGCGCTTCCGTCCGTGTGGACGCTGCTCGTGCTGCAGGAGGCGAAGGAGCGCGGGCTCGCCGTGCCAGCCGACACCCTGAAAGCCGGCATCGGGTATCTCCAGGGTCTCGCGTCGCACGATGGGGACTCGCTCGCCGACGAGCGCCTCCGCGCCATGGCCATCTACACGCTCACGCGCACCGGCCAGGTGACGACGAGCTACGTCAGCGCGCAGAAGAAGCGCCTCGAGGCCGACTTCGCCAAGGAGTGGAAGTCGGATCTAACCGCAGCGTACCTCGGCGCCACCCTCGCGCTGCTCAAGCAGACCGACCGCGCGCGCGCGCTCATCGATGGCGTGAAGCTAGGCGCTGCGGTCAGGCCCGAGTGGGATGCGTTCTACGATCCGCTCGCTCGCGACGCGCAGCTCCTGTACCTCGTCGCCAAACACTTTCCCGAGCGTGCGACGACCATGACGCCGGCGCAGCTCGATGTACTCGTGGAGCCCGTCTTCGCCGGGAGCTACAACACGTTCAGCTCCGCGTTCACGATCCTCGCACTCGAGACCTATGGCCGCACAGCAGGCTCGAGCGTGCCGGCGAAGGGCCTCTCCATCCTCGAGGAGCTCTCGTCGGGCAAGCACGCGCTGCCGCTCCCGGCCACGCTGCTGCCCACCGCGTCGTTCAGCCCCGAAGCCACCGCGCTCGACTTCTCGGCGGAAGGCCCGTTCGGTGCGTACTGGGTCGTGGAGCAGGCCGGCTTCGATCGGCATGCACCGACGGTGGCCATGGCGCATCATGTCGAGGTCTTTCGAGAATACACGGACGACAAGGGCAAGCCGGTGGCCAAGGTCGCGGTCGGCGAGGAGGTGCGCGTGCACGTCCGCGTCCGCGCCACGGACAGGGAGGCCATCCCAAACCTCGCGCTCGTCGACCTGCTACCGGGTGGCTTCGAGGTCGTCATGCAGGAGCCGAAGCGACAATCGGGGCCGGGTAGCGAGGAGCACGACGGCGACGAGAACGCGGAGCGTGGCACCAGCGCACACGAGGGCGACGGCGAGGAGGGCGAAGGCGCCGGCGAGCCCGAGGTCGAGACCGCCGCGTTCTCGCTGCCTATCACCGTCGACGGCACGAGCATGTCGCTCGAGTACGGTGACGTGCGCGAAGATCGCATCGTGCTCTACACGACTGGAACGAACGAGGTCCAGGAGCTCGTCTACGTGCTCAAGGCTACCAACGTGGGCACTTACCGTACCGCGCCGCTGCTCGCGGACTCCATGTACGACCGCTCCGTGCTCGGTCGCAGCACCGGCGGCACCATCAGCGTCTACCGCAAGTAGCGATGCGTGGGTGGGCGCCGTGGCGACGTCGACTGGCGATGCTGTTCATCGCCTGGACGACGTTGCGCGTCGGCGCACGCGTGTGGCCGCACTCGCGCCTGCGCGACCTCGTGCCGTCGAGCACGGCCGTGTACGACGCCCACGGCACGCTGCTGCGGCTCACGCTCGCGTCGGACGAGCAGTATCGCCTGTGGACGCCGCTCGAGCGCATCGCGCCATCGCTGCGGGAGGCGGTGCTGCTCTACGAGGACCGACACTTCTACCGTCACTTCGCCGTGAACCCGCTCGCGCTCGGGCGAGCGGTGCGCTCCCTCGGCGGTGGACGCAGGCTGGGCGGCTCGACGGTCACGATGCAGCTCGCGCGCAGGGTGTGGCAGATCCCGTCGCGCTCGATGGGTGGCAAGATCGTACAGATGATGCGCGCCGTGGAGCTCGAGCTCCTCTACGGCAAGGACGACATACTGGAGGCGTACCTCAACCTCGTGCCGTACGGTGGCAACGTCGAGGGTGTGGGCGCGGCGAGCCTCGTGTACTTCGGCAAGCCCGCGGCCAGGCTCTCGCTCGACGAGGCGCTGGCGCTGGCGGTCATCCCGCAGAGCCCGGAGGCGCGGGGTGCAGTGCTGTCGCGCGGCGGGGAGGCACCGGCGGGCCTTGCGCGTGCGCGACTCGGGCTGTTCGCGGCGTATGTGCATGCGCATCCGGATGCCGCGCGCGAGCGCGCGCTCGTGGAGGCGCCCATCGCGGTGCGCTCGGTCCGCGACCTGCCGTTCGAGGCGCCTCACCTCGTCGAGGAAGCGCTGCACGCCGTGCCACCCGACGCAGCGCACGCGCTCACGACAACGCTCGATCTTTCGCTGCAGCACCTCGTCGAGCGGCAGCTCCACGCGTACGTCGCGCGTCGCCGCTCGGTCGGCATCGAGAACGCCGTGGCGATGCTCGTCGACACGCGCGACCTCGGCGTGCGCGCCCTCGTCGGCTCGGCGGACTTCCATGACGATCACATCGCGGGGCAGGTGAACGGAGCGACGGCAAAGCGCTCGCCAGGCTCGGCGCTCAAGCCCTTCGTGTACGGCCTGGCGCTCGACGAGGGCGTCCTCCACCCGATGACGATGCTCAAGGACGCGCCGCTGTCGTTCGCCGCGTACAGCCCCGAGAACTTCGATGGGAGGTATGCCGGGCCGCTCTCGGCCACCGACGCGCTGGTGCGCTCGCGCAACATCCCGGCGGTCACCGTTGCGTCGAAGCTGGCGCAGCCGAGCTTCTACGAGTGGATGAAGCAGGCCGGCATCACGAAGCTGAAGGGTGAGTCGCAGTACGGCCTCGGGCTCGCGCTCGGCGTCGCGGAGGTGACGATGGAGGAGCTGGTCGGGCTCTACGCGATGCTCGCCAACGAAGGGCGCTGGCGTCCGGTCACGCTCTCGTCGACCGGGTCGCGCGCGCCGCGCCGCCTGCTGTCGGCGGAGGCGGCGTTCCTCGTCACGAAGATGCTCGAGCAGAACCCGCGCCCCGATGCACTGCATGCCGCGGTGGGCGAGGGGCAGGCGCAGCTGCCCATCGCGTGGAAGACGGGGACTTCGTGGGGGTTCCGCGACGCGTGGGCCATCGGGCTCGTGGGGCCCTACGTGCTCTGTGTCTGGGTCGGCGACTTCGAGGGGCAGGGCAACCCGGCCTTCGTCGGGGTGCAGGCAGCTGCGCCGCTCTTCTTCCAGATCGTCGACGCGTTGCTCGCGAAGGAGCCGCACCTCGGCACCACGCGCAAGCAGCCGAGCGGGGTGCGCAAGGTGTCGCTGTGCGCGCTCTCCGGAAAGCTGCCGGGGCCGAGCTGCCCGCGGACGAAGGCGAGCTGGTTCATCCCCGGCCGCTCGCCGATCGAGAGCTGCGACGTGCACCGCAGTATCGTGGTGGACGACAGCACGGGGCTACGCACCTGCACGCCGTATCGAGGACCGGTGCACAGCGAGGTCTACGAGTTCTGGCCGAGCGACCTGCAGAAGCTGTTTGCGGAGGCCGGGCTGCCGCGTCGCGTGGTGCCGGCAGTGGAGTCGCGCTGTCCAATCGCGGACGTGGGCGGCACGCCACCGAAGATCGCGAGCCCGCTGCGTGGCGTCACTTACACGCTGCGGCGCGATCAGGCCACCATCGCGCTCGAGGCCGTGAGCGACGGTGATGCGCACGAGCTGTTCTGGTTCGTCGGCGACGAGCTCGTCGGCAAGAGCAAGCGGGGTCAACCGCTGTTCTGGGCCGCTCGGCCGGGGGCGTTCCAGGTCCGGGTCGTGGACGATCAGGGCCGCGCCGACGAGCGCACGCTGAAGGTGGAACGTGTCGACTAGGGTCGCCGCGCTGGTTCTATCCGCCATGTCGATCTGCTGCGGTGGCTCCGAGCCCGCGCAGGCGCCCCGCTGGATGCTGGTCGACAAGGCGAGCGGCGTGCAGATCGCGGAGATACGTGGTGACCGCGCGCGCACGTCGGAGGATCGCTGGCTCTACACGCGCGATCTGCGGCCGCTCGCACCGTCGGGGAGCGTGACGCGCAGCGCGCCGGTCGACGTCACGCTTCCCGACGGCGTCGGCGCCCACGACCGCTGGATCGACGTGGAGCTCGGGGCGCAGCGGCTCACCGCCTACGAGGGCGGGCACGCGATCGCGTCGTTCGCCGTCTCGACGGGCGTCGGCGCAGACGGCCAGCCCTACTCGACGCCGAAGGGCACGCATCGCATCTACGCCAAGCTGCGGGCGACCACGATGGCGTCGGCGCCCGGCGAGGCGCGTCCCTATCGCTTCGAAGCCGTGCCCGACGTGCAGTACTTCGATCGTGAGGTCGCGCTCCACGGCGCGTACTGGCACCGGCGGTTCGGCGAGCGCGTTTCACACGGCTGCGTGAACCTCGCGCCTCCCGATGCCGCGTGGCTGTTCCGCTTCACCTCGCCCGCGCTCCTTGCGTCCGAGCGGGAGCAGGCCGTGCACGAGCCGGAGCGCGGCACCATCGTGCGGGTGCGGTGAGCGTGCTACCTTTTCTTCCACGGAGTCGATGATGACGAACCCGATCGCCGTCCTGTTTCGCCCCTGTCGCGCATTGCTGCTGTGCCTGGCGTTCGTCGTGTGCTCTGTCGTCGTCGAGCTCGTCGCGAGCGACTTCGAGCCCTGCGACCGGCATGTGTCGCGCGTCGAGCTGCTCGAGTGATGCCGCTGCCGCGCTGGCGTCGCTACCTCGACGAAGTGCCGGACGGCATCGACTCCTACAAGCAGTGCGCGGTCAAGGCTTCCGTGACGCGAGCGTTCTACGAGGGATTCGGCAAGCCGTCCCTCGACGACGCCGTCCCGGCCGCGGTGCGCGAGCTCGCGCTGCACCCGCCGCCCGTCTCCGTGAGCGTGCCCGAGATCGTCGCGCACACGCTCTACCTGGCGATGGGCGACGCGCTCGGCCTCAGCGACGAGCAGTTCGTTGCGCGCTCTCGCGAGGTGAACAAATCGCTCATCGCGGGGCCGATGTACCGTGTGCTCTTCACGTTCATCTCCCCCGGCAGGCTGCTCAGAAACGCAGCGTCGCGCTGGGAGGCGTTCCACCGCGGCACCTCGCTGAGCGTCGAACGGATCGAGGACGGGCGCTGCCGGATCCTCATGCACACGCCGGCGCACGCAACCACCGAGCTCCTCTCGACGATGCACGCAACGGCCTTCGACGTCGCGCTGGTGGCGGCTGGCGCGAAGAACCTCCAGATCACGACGAAGCAGGCCACCCCGATGGTGGCCCACTTCGACGCCGTCTGGACGAAGTGACTACGCCTTGCCGACCTCGGCGATGAGCGCAGCGCAGCTGTCCGCGCATGCCTTGCACGGGCCCATGGCGAGATGCTTGTCGCACTCGACCTTGCACGCCTTTGCAACCTGAGCGACGACGGCGGCGAGCGCCGCGGTGTGGGGCGAGCCGCTGGCCGCCAGCGCCGTGAGCGCGTGCGACGTCGGGATGAGGTCGGACACGGCCTTTGCGCATACGGCCATCGTCGCGTTGCCCGTGGCGAGCATGTCGAGGCAGTGACGCAGGCACGCGTGCGATGCGCGCACGCAGCTCTCGGCGGCCGCGGTGAGCCCGGACGAAGACTTCGCAGCCGGCGGCGCAGCCTCGGCCCGGGTGACAGCAGCGGTGGCGAGCGCCAACCCGGCGCCGACTAGCAGGTCTCTTCTTTTCATATTCATCTCCATGGGGCAGAGCATACAGCCTTCCCAAACTGGTGGACGTCGGCCACGCTCGTGTGGTCATGACCCAGCGCGCCCAGCTCTCGCTGTTCGGCGGCGGTGCAGCGGACCCCACGGGGCCGGCGCCGCTCGTCACGCCGGCGCAGCGAGCGCTCGCCGCGGTGCTGCCCGCAAACGCGTACTTCGGCACGTCGAGTTACACATTTCCCGGGTGGGCGGGCGTGCTGTACGCGGGCCGCCCCTCGGAGAAGGCGCTCGTGGAGGAGGGCCTCGCGGCGTACGCGGCCCATCCGCTCCTCCGCGTGGTCGGCATCGATCGCACCTACTGGGCGCCCATGCCCGTCGAGGCTTGGCAGCGCTACGCGGAGCAGACGCCGCCGGGCTTCGTCGCGGTGTCGAAGGCGCTGTCGGAGCTCACGACGTGCGCGTTCCCCGATCATCCGCGCCACGGCGATCGTGCGGGTCGCATCAATCCGAGCTTTCTCGACCCGGAGCTCGCGATGCGCGACGTCGTGCAACCTCTCCTCGAGGGGATGGGTGACAAGGCCGGGCCGCTCGTGCTCGAGCTCGCGCCGATTCCGGAGCGCCTGGTCCCCGACGAACGCGCGCTGCATGCGAGGCTCGGCGCGCTCCTCGAGGCGCTGCCACGAGAGCTGTCGGTTGCCGTCGAGCTGCGCACACCGCGGCTGTTCACGCAGCGCTACCTCGAGCTTCTGGCTCGCCACGGCGCGTCCCACGTCGTCAGCTACTGGTCGGACATGCCGACGCCGGCGGTGCAGGCGCGGGCCGGGGCCGCAGATCTCGAGGGCGACCTCGTGCTCCGGCTGCTGCAACCGCCGGGCTCGAGCTACGACGAGCTGCGGCGTACCTACGCGCCGTTCGATCGCCTCCACACCGTCGACGACGCGCTCCGCAGAGACGTGACGGCGATCACGAAGGATGCGCTG
>JAYTLP010000337.1:0-19965 GCA_043729375.1 Myxococcales bacterium | reverse complement strand
CATCTCGACTGGATCTAATCCACTGCCGAGAACACACTGTGAGTGGTCTCGACTTTGTCTATCCGCTGCGCTCGCTTAGCAATTTTTGTCCACAGCCTGATCACAGCCTGAGCGTCGCTTCGCGCCTCGGGATGAAGGGAACGCATCGATGATCTTCGACTGGGTGAACGGCCTCTTCTCGAACGACCTGGCGATCGATCTCGGCACTGCGAGCATCCTCTGCTTCGTCAAGGGCAAGGGGATTGTCTCCAACGAGCCATCCGTCGTCGCCGTGCAGCGCGCGGCCAATGGCACCAAGAAGGTCCTCGCCGTGGGGCGCGCCGCCAAGGAGATGCTCGGTCGCACGCCGGGTAACATCGTTGCCGTGCGACCCATGAAGGATGGCGTCATCGCCGACTTCGAGGTCACCGAGGCGATGCTGCGCTACTTCATAAACCAGGCGCACAACCGTCGCACGCTCGTCCGTCCGCGCATCATCATCTGTGTGCCGTCCGGCATCACCGAGGTCGAGAAGCGCGCCGTGCGCGACTCGGCCTACGCGGCCGGCGCTCGCGACGTCTTCCTCATCGAGGAGCCCATGGCTGCTGCAATCGGCGCCGGGCTCCCCATCACCGAGCCGTCCGGCAACATGATCGTGGACATCGGCGGCGGCACGACCGAGGTGGCGGTCATCTCCCTCGCCGGCATCGTGATGAGCAAGTCCATCCGCGTCGGTGGCGACAAGATGGACGAGGCGATAATCCAGCACATCAAGCGCAAGTACAATCTCCTCATCGGCGAGCGCACCGCCGAGGAGATCAAGAAGCAGATCGGCTCCGCCTACCCGATGGACGAGGTCCTCACCATGGAGGTGAAGGGCCGCGATCTCGTCGCCGGCGTCCCGAAGACGCTCACCATCAACTCCGACGAGGTCCGTGACGCGCTCTCCGAGCCGGTGAACGCCATCGTCGAGGGCGTCCGCGTCGTCCTCGAGCGCACGCCGCCCGAGCTCTCCGCCGACATCGTCGACCGCGGCATCGTGCTGTCCGGCGGCGGGGCCCAGCTCCGCAACCTCGACATTCTGCTCCGCGAGGAGACGGGCCTGCCGGTCATGGTCTCGGAGAACCCGCAGCGCGCCGTCGTCCTCGGCACTGGCCGTCTCCTCGACGACATGAAGCTGCTCAAAGAAGTCACCGTCCACGGCTAGCTCCGGTCCCATGCAGCGCGCAGCTCGCTAAACATGCTCTCGCGTCGAGCGAGGGAGGTCGTCGTCGTCGCATCGCTTCTGGCGCTGCCGATCCTGTTCCTGCGCGCGAACCTCAAGTCGCCGACGGAGCTCAACTTCTTCGATCGAACTCTCGTCCGCATCTCGGCTCCGCTACAGTCGCTGTGCGGAGGCATCGCGCGCTCCGTCGGCGGTGCCTTCGGTCGCTACGTGCACCTCGTCGGGGTCGAGGCCGAGCGCGAGAAGCTCGTCGAGGACAACGCGCGCCTGCGAGCCGAGCTCGAGGAGGCCAAGCACACCGCGGAGCGCACGACGCAGCTCGAGCGCCTCCTTGCGCTCAAGAGCCACGGGAAGGTGCCGTCCGTGACCGCGCGCGTCGTCGGCGCGGAGAGCTCGCCGTTCTTCCGCGTCGTGAGGCTGCGCGTCGATCGCGGCGAAGGGGAGGTGAAGCCCGGCATGCCGGTCGTCGCCGCTGACGGCGTCGTCGGGCGCATCCAGCGCGTCGCGGGCAGCTTCTCCGACGTGCTGCTGGCAGTGGATCCGAAGTGCGCGATCGACGTCGTCGTCCCGCGCACGGGCGCACGCGGCATCCTCCACGGCGCCGCGTCCGACAACAAGTACCGCGCGCACATCGAGTACCTGCTCAAGAAGGACGAGATCGCCGTCGGTGACGACGTGGTGACCTCCGGCATCGGCGGCCCGTTCCCGCGTGACCTGCCGGTCGGCAAGATCGTCTCGGTCGGCAAGAGCGAGGTCGGGCTGTACCAGGACGCGGAGCTCGAGCCCGCGGTCGACTATGGGCGCCTCGAGAACGTGCTGGTGTTGCTGGCGCTGCCGCCGGAGGCCATCACCGCGCCGTCGCCGACAGGCCCGAAGAAGTAGCCGTGCGCGGGGTCGTATTCGGCATCCTGGCGTACAGCGCGCTGCTCTCGGAGAGCGCGTGGGGCTGGATGTTCCGTCACGCGCGACCGTTCTTCGCGGCGCCGGAGCTCGGACTCCTTCTCGTCGTCTACCTCGGTCTGTGCGGTCGAGGTGGCCCGATAGCGCTCACGGCTGCCGCGCTCGCCATCGGCTACCTGCGCGATCTGCTCGTCGGTGCGCCGCGTGGCGTCGAGGCTCTCGCGTTCGCGCTGTGTGCCCTCGCTGCGCGCGCGCTGCACGGTCGCGTGTTCCTCGATCGCTGGGGACAGCTCGCCGTCGTAGGTGCCGCCTTCGCCTCGCTGCACGCCCTCTTGCTGCTCCTGTTCGCGCCGGGTGACTTCACGCTCGGCACGCTGGTGCCAATCATCGTGAGCGCGCTGTGCTTCGGTCCGATCGTGCTCGTTATCCTGCGTCGCGTCGACGCGCGGGTCGCGCCCGAGCAGCGCAGCCTCTCGCTCGACAGAGACGTGGGTGCCAGGTGGCGATGAGCACTGCACCGCGCGACCGTCGCGCGAGGCCACAGCGTCCGTTCCTGTGGGTCCAGCTCGGCGTGAGCTTCGTCTTCATCGCGCTCATCGGACGCCTCTGGCAGTTGCAGGTGATGGCGGGGGACCACTACTTCCGGCGCTCGAACGACAACTTCGTGAAGGAGATCGAGCTGCCGTCCTCCCGGGGGGTCGTGCTCGACCGCAAGCGACGTGTACTCGCAGAGAACCGGCCCGCCTACGACATCTACCTCACGCCGCGCTTCGCCACGGCAGAGACCATCAACCGCCTGGGCCGTTTTCTCGGACTCGACGAAGCCACGCTCACGCAGCTCTCCGCGCGCGCAGCCCAGTTCCACGGCGCCGACCGCTACCGCCAGATCCTGGCGGTGAAGGACATCACGCGCGATCAGCTCGCGCTCGTCGAGGGCGAGCAGGCCGACCTGCCCGGCGTGCAGGTCCAGCCGCAGACCGAGCGCATCTACCCGAACGGCGCGATCGGCGCGCACACCATCGGCTACCTCAACGAGGTCACCGCGGAGGAGCTCGCCGCGCACAGACACGAGAACGGCTTTCGTTCGGGCGACCTCGTCGGGCGCGAGGGCCTCGAGCGACAGTGGGACTCGTTTCTGCGCGGCAAGGACGGCCACGAGCGTGTGATCGTCGACGCGCGCGGACGCAAGAAGAGCGCAGAGGAGGTCCCCGACCTGACGGCGCAGCTCGGGGCCGATGCGCGCATCGCGCCGCAACCCGGCCTGAGTATCGTCTCCACGCTCGACCTCGACATGATGAAGGTGGTCGACCGCGCGCTACGTCATCACATGGCAGCAGCGGCCGCCGTCATCGACGTGGAGACCGGCTACGTCCTCGCGCTCGGCAGTCAACCGGGCGTGGATCCCAACCGGATGACCCAGGGGCTCTCCCGCGAGGAGGTAGACCGCTACACCAGCGATCCGGCGCGCCCGCTCATCGACAAGACAGTCCGCGAGAACTACTTCCCGGGCTCCACGTTCAAGATCGTCCCGATGCTCGCAGCACTCGAGCACGGCCAGGATCCGTACGAGCGCATCACGTGCCACGGCTCGCTCAACTACGGCCGCCGCACCTTCCACTGCGTCGAGACGCACGGCTCCATCAACCTTCTGCAGGCGCTCTCGCAGTCGTGCAACGTCTACTTCTACATCCTCGGTGACCGCGTCGGCATCGATCAGATGGCCGCCACCGCGCACGAGCTCGGGTTTGGCGCGTCCACGGGTCTCGGGCTCAACGGCGAGGCACAGGGCCTCGTGCCCACCGTCGAGGACTACAAGAAGGAAGGCGCGTTCCAGAAGGGCATGACCCTGAACACCGCCATCGGTCAGGGCTCCGTGAAGCTCACGTTGCTGCAGGTCGCGATGGCCTACGCCGCGGTGGCCAACGGCGGGCGCCTGTGGGTGCCTCAGCTGGTCGAGAGCGTCGAGAGCGCGGACGGTAAGGTCGTGCAGAGCTTCCCGCCACGCCTGCGCAGGCAGCTCCCCTTCTCGCAGGAGCACCTCTCGATGGTCCGGCGCTCGCTCTACGACGCCGTCCACGATCAGAAGGGTACCGCGTTCGCCGCGCGCGTCATGGGCTTCGAGGTCGCCGGCAAGACGGGCACCGCGCAGGTCAAGAACGGCCGCCGCCAGGCCAACGAAGGAGACGCGGACGCGGATCATGCGTGGTTCGCGAGCTTCGCGCCGTACGACGATCCGAAGATCGCGGTCGTGGTCCTCGTCGAGCACGGCGGCTTCGGCGCAAAGGCCGCTGCGCCCACGGCCATGGAGATCTTTCGTGGCTGGTACGAGAAGGTGGCGCCCGAGCACAAGCCGGCGTCCTATCGCTCGGACGCAGTCGCGTCGCCGAGGTCCGGCGCGAAGCCTAAGGCGCGGGGGACGAGATAATGGCGAGCATGCAGGCACGGGTCAGAGGTGCGGTCTCGCGGCTGCGTAGCCAGTTCGACTGGCCGCTCGCCGCCACGATCTTCGTGCTCATTGCGATGGGGTTCGTGAATCTGTGGTCGGCAACGCGGGTCGCGCCGAGGGGACTGTACACGCAGCAGCTCGAGTGGCTTGCTGCCGGCGTCATCATCTTCATCGCGGTGTCGCTCGCGGACTCGCGCACCTTCGATCGGATGGCGTACGTGTTCTTCGCGGTCGTCATCGTGGTGCTCATCTCGGTCTTGATAGGCGGCAAGGTCGTGAAGGGGTCTCGTCGCTGGATCGGCATCGGTCCGCTCGGAGGACAGCCGTCGGAGCTGGCGAAGGTCGCGCTCATCCTCGCCTTCGCGAAGCTTTTTGCGACGGACCCGACGGACCTGCGCTTGCGCCCGTGGCGCTACGTCGGCATCGCGCTCGGGATGCTCGCCGTGCCCGGCCTGCTCATCGCCAAGCAGCCCGACCTCGGTACCGCCCTCATCCTGTTCCTCATCGCGATGACGGTGGTGGTGATCGTGCCGCTCCCGATGCACGTGAAGCTGCTCACGGTGGGCCTCGAGCTGGTGAGCGGGGCGGTCGTGTACGTCTTCAAGCTGCACGACTACCAGAAGAAGCGCGTGCTGACGTTCCTCGATCCGTCCCTCGATCCGTCGGGCGCAGGGTGGCACGCGAGGCAGGCGCTCGTGGCCGTCGGCTCGGGAAGATGGATCGGCAAGGGCTGGACGCACGGCACGCAGAACCAGCTCCAGTTCCTTCCCGAGCACTGGACCGACTTCCCGTTCGCGGTCTGGGCGGAGGAGTGGGGCTTCCTCGGCAGCTTCGTGCTGCTCGCCTTCTACGCAGTGCTCGTGCTGTGGGCGCTCAACCTCGCCTCGGAGGCGCGCGACCGCTTCGGCCAGGGCGTGTGCCTCGGCTGCGCGGCACTCCTGTTCTGGCACGTCACGTTCAACGTCGGCATGGTGATCGGCGTGCTGCCCGTCGTGGGAGTGACGCTCCCGCTCGTGTCGTACGGTGGCAGCTCGCTACTCACGGTGATGATCACGCTCGGGCTCCTCATGAACGCGAGCATCCGCCGCTACAACTGACCGGTCACGTCAGCGTGGCGAGGCGTAGTGACGCTGCACGTAGCAGAGCCCGTCCGAGTTGAGGTGCCCCTGCGTGCTCTGGTCGTAGAGCATGAAGTCGCCGTAGCTCCGCAAGTACGAGGCCGGATTGCCCGATGGGTTGTAGCCGAGGGTGCGGCTGTCGAAGCCCATCTGCGGGCTCGTGTCCGGCGGGACGTAGCCCGCGGAGCAGATGCGCCACGGCAGCGCGTCGCCGCGTCGATCCGTGAACGCGGTGTAGTCGGCGGTGCTCGCGTCGTCGCGCGTGACGAGCCACGTGCCGTCGGTCTGCTGCTTCGCCAGTGCGGCGAGCTGGTCGAAGTGCGCCGGCGAGTCGTGCACGATGCTCTCCCAGAACGGGTGATCCGAGTGGAACGTCACCTGCGCCACCGTCTGCGCGTTGTCGGCGAGCTGGAGGCCTCGCTCGTGCTGCTCGTTGCCGAGGGCGCCCGCGGGGTCGTTGTCCGGGTTCTGGCAGTTGAGGTAGCTCGTCGGGGTCGCAAAGCCGAGCCGGAACGTCACCTTCGTCGGTAGCGTCGAGAAGTCGTACGCGCTGTCCGTGCTCGTGCATCCGGCGCCCTTCCACGTGGCGGTGCCGACGTACAGCACGTTCCAGCCCCGCGCGACCATCTCCGCATAGTCGGCGTCACCCGCGTCGAAGTTCAGCGTTTGCGCAGCTGCCGTCGCCGCGACGGACTCGTAGCCGAACGCGTAGCGCGTGCTCGAGTCGAACCCGGCGCCGCCCGTCTGCGCCTCGATGACGCCGACGGCGAGCGCCTGCTCGTTGGAACCACCCTTGCCTCCGAGCGGTCCGCCCTCATGCAGGTCGACGGCCCAGGGCCCGTCGAGCTCGGCCACGATCTTGCCCGTCTGCGACTGATCTCCGGGGTTGGTGTCGGGGTTCTTCGAGAGCGTCACCTTGTCGAACACGGTGATGAACCGCGAGAACGAGACCTCCCAGCCGTCGACGAATGCGGCATCGCCACTCGCTGCAGGGGGGAAGGGATACCCGCCGAGCGCGAGAGCCTCGCCCGACGCAGTGACCTGCACGGTGCCCCGGCCCCCTGGATGGGACGACCCGCACGCGCTCCACGAGGCGACGAGGAGAGCGAGGGCACGCAGGCTCGTCGATGGCATCACGACCGCGTTCTAGCCGTTTCGAGTCACCGCGTCAATCGCAACCAAGTTGCAATTGACACCGGGTTGCTACGCTTGGTTGCCAGCTGTCACGACCTGGCGCTACTGCACGGCCTGCAGGGTCGCAAGGATGATGTCCTGCTGAGTCTTGCCGGTCACCGAGACGCGCATGATGCCGTCGCGCGACCGGCACACCACGAAGTAGCGTCGCTTCGCAAAGATCCGCGTGCCGAGCAGCAGCAGCACAAAGGCCATCGCGCCGAGACCGATGCCCAGTGCGCGCGTCTTCAGCACGTCCATCTTGTAGACGACCTGCTCGGGGTGCTGCTCGACGCTCGGATCGTCCGGGAGATCTTCGGCTGCAGGCGGCGGGGTCGCAGGCCTGGGTGGCTCGTCTTCCTTTGCTGCCTCGTCGCCGTCGATGGTGTCGCCCGAGAACAGCTGAGGCAGCGCCGTGTATGGCGCGGCCTCCATGCCGAGCACGGTGTAGTAGAGGTAGCCGCCCGCCAGCGCCGCGCCGAGCGCGAGGCACAGGAGGAGCGCGCCGATAGCGGCGTACGGCCTCGACTTTGCGCGGCTGGTACCAATCAGCGCCTTCACGAGCATCACGCGCTCGCCGCCCTGGCTGGAACGCTCGACGAGACGCTGGTTGGTGACGACGTGAGGCGGGCGTTCTGCCTCCACGTACGGCATCGGGAAGAGGACTGTCTCGCCCCGGGCGAGGGTCAGGGCCATGGCTTCCTCACTCTACGCGTGCCCGGATCCATTCGCCCTCAGATCGACACGCAACTTTGCTGAGGGCTTCGTCGATAACCATGCGGCGGGAGAGCCTCGGCGACCACGTGGTACAATTTCGATGACTTGGGGCGCGCCGCCCACGAACCAGGGAGTTCGGACCCATGAGCATATTCGGCAGCACGACCGACTTCTCGGACCGGGAATCGAAGCACAAGATCGACCACGTCGTCATCGGCATCGTCACCGCCAATGCCGACGACAAGGGCAACACGTATCGCGTGAAGGTGCGCATCCCGGCGCTCGAAGGCGGCGGCGAGGACGACAAGGTCCAGGACTCCACGCACTGGTGCAGGGTGGCGTCGATCATGGCCGGCGAGCACGTCGGTGACGACGCGAGCAACGGGCCGCGGGGCGCTTTCTTCTTGCCGGAGATCGGCGACGAGGTCCTCGTCGCGTTCGAGCATGGCGACATCCTGCGTCCCATCGTCATCGGCCGCATGTGGTCCGACGTCGCGCCCGACAAGCAGTCCAAGGGCGGTGACGAAGGTGCACCGAATCGGCCCATCTACTCGCACACGTCGAACAAGGGGGTCCTCGCGGACTCACCGGACACGAAGGACGTGAAGGGCCCGGCGCTCAAGACCAAGCACGAGCCCAAGAAGAACGACCTCTCCGGTCTCTCCACGCGCTCTGGTCACAAGCTCGTCTTCAACGACAACAAGACCGAGGGCGCCATCTACCTCGGCACGACCAAGAAGCACCGCATAGAGCTCGTCGACGGTGGCAACCAGGGCATCCTCATCGCCGACTCCGACGGTAACTACGTCTGGCTCAAGAGCGGCTCGGCCTCCGGTGACATCGAGATCAAGACGAAGGGCAACATCACGCTCGACGCCCAGAAGAGCATCATTCTCAAGGCCGGCAAGACCATCGAGACCACGTCGGGTACCGACACGAAGATGAAGTCGGGCGCCACGTTCGCAGTGAAGGCGAGCGGCGAGATGACGCTCGTGACGAGCGCGTCCGGCACCATCACAGCGTCGTCCCTCCAGCTCAACGGCTCCCCCATCAACCTGAACTGAGGCGAATCGATGGCGGCTCTAGGACGCAAGAACGGCAAGGACTTCTGCTTCTGCGAGAAGCACACGTGCAAGAAGTGCTCGCGCTGCGCGCACCCGGTGCAGGGCCCGGCCGTGAAGGGTGCGAGCAATACCTTTGTCGACAAGATGCCGGCGCTCCGCATCGGGGACGAAGGCGTGCACGACAAGCAGACCTGCTGCGGTCCCAACAAGTGGAAGGCCGTGCAGAACGTGCAGGACCGCCAGGTGTTCATCGAGGGCAAGGCCGCGTTCTGCGTCGGCGACATCTCGCTCCACGACGAGAAGGATCAGGGCAAGCTCATGGTCGGATCTTCCACCGTCTTCGTGAAGGGCTAGCCGTGCCGCAGCTCCAGCCCAACAAGCTGCTCGGCGCGCTGCGCTTCCAGTCGAAGGGCATGCGCCTGCCCACGGATTATACGTTCGTCTCGCCCGCCGACCGGTCCGCGTACGTGAGCTCGCTGCCGCAGCAGGACCGCGTCGCCGTGCCGCGGCTCATCCCGCAGTGGTTCAAGCCCGAGCTGCCCATCGCGCCGCACCAGCTCATGTGCGATCACGTGGGGCAAGGCTTCAAGGACCTGCACGACACGCTCTGCGACGCCGTCGCGTACGGCCACAACATGTGGCGGCTGCAGGCCAGGTTCACCGCGCTGCCCATCGCGGGGCCGAGCGTCATCGGTCCGCCGGGCTGCCTCGTCGGTCCGCCGCTGGCGCCGCTCATCAAGCAGTTCCCCGCGTGCGCCGCACTCACCCCGATCCAGCTGCCGTACCGGGAGGCCGTCGCGCTCGGCGTCTCGCAGGCGTTCGCCGCGTGGCAGTCGGCCGTCGTGATCCCCGGCCTGCCGCTGTTTCCGTCGTACTCGATGCAGCCGCCGGGCCCCGCCATCCCGACGCCGGCCATCCCGCAGAAGCTCCTCGCGTTCGTATCCGCGAACGTGGCGAGCCTCATGGTGCCCACCATCATGAAGGAGCTGATGATGGGCTGCTTCGATCCCACCGCGAAGCACGACAACCCGAACTACGAGGCGTTCTTCGACGCCGTCTCCACCGTGCTCGCACTCGCCTTCATCGCGTGGCTCAGCAACCAGATGGTCATCGGTCTCGTGGGCTCCGGCGCTGTCGGCAGCCCGCTCGGCGGACCGGTCGCGGGCGTCACGATGCCCACCGCCGGCCATCTCGCAACGTAGCCGTGGATCTACGCGAGGTCGATCGGATGCAGGCGGAGCTGCTCGAGCTCGTCGACCAGATGACGGCCGAGCCCGACCAGGAGCGTCAGCAAGCGCTGGTGCGGCGCATCTCCGAGCTGTCCGACCGCCTGCAGACGCTGTGCGACGCGCTGGAGCTGGAAGCACGGGTGACGGCCCGTGATCAGCGCGGCACCTTCGATGTGGAGCTCACACCCGATCAGCGCGAACGTGTTCACGCCGAGACGGGTGTCACCATGGCGCGGCTGTCGCTCTCGGACGACGGCGGTGGCCTTCTCCGCGTGATGCCGGCGATGGCACGCGAGCAGATCCTGTCGATGGCGCTCGAGGAAGCGTGGCGCCAGCGTCGCGACGACGATGCGCGTCGCGCAGCGGCCAGCGAGCTCGAGCGCATCACCGACGAGCTGCGTCGAGACGCACCCGAGCAGGTGCGTCAGGAGATCGAGCGCCTCCTCGCCGACCCGCAGTTTTGCGCAGCCTTCGAGCCTCGCAAGCCGAAGGACCGGTTCTAGTAGCGGATCTGAAGGCCAGTCGTCGCCGGCGCGCCCGGCCCGATGTCCGGCTCGTTCGACCACTTCGGCGCGGGACGGCCGTACACGACGCCGAGGGTGATGGCAGTACCGAGCACGACCGCACCACCCCCGATCGCGGTCCAGAACCACCACTTCTTGAGGTAGGGTCGACCCGCTTGCGCGACGCGCGCGGGCGCGGGTCCAGGCGTGACGACAGGCCGTTCGGGCTCGGGCCGGGGCGCTCGACGCGCGGCTTCCTCGGCTGCGAGCTGCTGGTCGAGCTTCTCGAGGTGCCCCTTCGCGTCGACGAGGTTGCCGCCGTCGGGATGGAACGAGACATACGTTGAGTAGAGCGTGCGGGCGCGCCTGAGGTCACCGCCGAGGCGCGCGGACTGCGCGGCGTTGTAGAGCAGGCCGGCCTCCGGCTTGACGGAGTAGGCGGCCTCGAACTCGACGGAGGCTTCAAGATACTTGCCGAGGCCATAGAGCGACGTGCCCTTTCTTGCGTGCTCGCGCGCATCCGATTTCTCGGCCTTCGTTGGCGGCGCACCGACAGAAAATGTCGACGCCGACAGCGCGAGACAGGCACACAGGAGCGCGACGAGGTGGCGGCTCATGGCACGACGAATGCGGTGCGGACGGGGTACCGAGATCTGTCGTCGACTGCGGTGAGGAAGTACGTGCCGGACGCGACCTGCGGGACGTGCCAGACGAGCGAGGGGTTCACGTTGCCCTGCGCATTGCTCTTGCCGCTCACCGCCACCACGCTCGAGACGTCGCCGGAGAACTTGACCGTGACGTTCGCGTTCGCGGCGAAGTTGGTGCAAGTCAGCGCGATGGCGGTACCAGCGGAACCCATGGTGGGGCCGGGCTGGATCTTCGGGCCGTACGCCTCGACGGTGTTGACCGGCGACCCGCTCGCCCGCCCGCCTACCGCGTACATGCGACCGTCCCAGCCTCGCGCCACGGCGATCCCCGAGCGCGCGGGCGAGATGGAGACGATCGAGGTCCAGTGCGTGGCGCTCGTCACGAGCGCCTCGACGTCGGCGAGCCCTCCACCGACTGCGTTGTAGCCGCCCACTGCGTAGATGCGCCCGTCCGGTCCGAGCGCTGCGCCGAGGCCTGCGCGCGGGACGGCGAGGGCGGGCCCGCTGCTCCACATCTTCGTGGCCGTGTCGTAACGATCGACCTGACCGGTCACGGAGCTGTCGGCCAGCTCCCCACCGATCACAGCGATGCGGCCGAGGGCGTCGGGCGCGGCGGCGAGCTGCGTGCGTGCCAGCGGCAGGGCTGGCTGGGCCGTCGCAACGTCTGGTGCATCGGTGGCGGGATCGATGGACTCGAACGTGCTCAGCACGCCGGGCGCGGGGTACGGGTTGCCACCAGCGATGTAGACGAGGCCGTCGGCGCCGAGCGCGCCCGCGTGGAAAGCCCGCGGGGCGGACAGGGTGCGGGCACGCTGCGTCCATGCGGCGACCGTGGCGTCGGACGCCTCGATCGCGGACGTGGACGTCGGCATCATGAAGTCAATGGTGTTGATGCCGCCGAGCGCGAAGAGCCTGCCGGCTGCCGCGACGACGGGGAATGCGGAGTGCGGCTGCTGGAGGTAGCCGGCGGAGACCCACGCGCTCGAGGCGAGGTCGTAGCGGAGCGTCGACTGCTCGAAGGCCGACGCGGACTGACCCCCGGCGACGTGAAGGCCGGTGTCGAGCGTTCCCGCACCTGCGTTGGCCCGCGCCGCAGGCAAGCTGGCAACGGCCACCCAGCCCGGTGGCCCGGTGGCGAGCTCGCACCTCGCCATCACGCACGCGCCGGTCGCGCAGTCGTCGGACTTGACGCAGATCTTGCCGGGCTCGCACTGCGAGCACGGACCCCCACAGTCGACGTCGACCTCGTTCGTGTCCTTCGTGCCGTTGGTGCATGTGGACGGCAGCATGTCGACAGGCATGCCACCATCCGGTGGCCCGCCGACGCCGTCGGCGAGCACGATGTCGACCTGCACCGCCTTGCCGGCCTGCAGCACGACCGGCATCGTCGTCGCCACGCCGAGGATCGTGCCGCTGTCGTCGAGCGCGTCCACGATGAAGACCAACGACCCCGCCTTGACCGACGGGACGTAGCGCGTGCGCAGGAGGCCGCCGCCCCGGATCTGCGACGCCGCCTCGAAGGTGTGTGCGTAGATCTCGGCGCCGCTCGTGGTGATGCTGACCCTCGTCACCTGTGAACGCCGCGACAGCGAGCGAGCATCGATGGTGACGTCAACGCCGTAGCCGGACGGTGGCGTCGCCGACCTGCAACCGGTGACCGCGCCGCAGGCAAGGGCAAGGACGAGCGACAAAAAGCGCACGGCCGTACACTACTCCTCCGACGGGTCCTCGTCGATCCCCGTGTCGCCGCGCTTGTCGGCGTACCGCTGCCACAGGAGCAGCATCGCGGGCAGGCTCACGAGCGAGAGGACCATCGAGAACAGCAGCCCCCCGATGACGACGGTGGCGAGCGGACGCTGCACCTCGGCGCCCGTACCGTGGGCCATCGCGGCCGGGATGAAGCCGACGGCGGCGACGAGCGCGGTGGAGACGGGCGCGCGGAAGGAGGCCATCGATGCCGCTCGCACGCGATCCGCCGCGCTGCCGTGCCGCTTCGAACCGACGTACGACTGGATGACCACGATCGACGTGATCACCGACACGCCTGCGAGCGCGATGAATCCGACCGCTGCGGGGATCGAGAACGGCAGCCCGCGGACGAACAGCGCGAAGGCGCCGCCGGCGAACGCGAACGGCAGCGTGAGGAGCGCGATGCCCGCGAGCGACCAGCGCCCGAACGCGATGACGAGCATCAGGCCGATCACGACGAGTGACAGGGGGACGAGGATCGCGAGGCGTCCCTTGGCCCGCTGGAAGTTCTGGAACTGTCCGCCCCACACGACGTCGATGGTGCGCGGGAGCTCGATGGCTGCCACCTTCTTCTGCACCTCGGCGACGAAGCCGACCAGATCGCGGCCACGGACGTTCGCCTGCACCACGACGCGACGACGGAGCTGCTCCCGGCCGACCTGGAAAACGGAGTCTGCCTGATCGACCCGGGCGACGAGACCCAGCGGCACGAGCGCGTCGTTCCCGGCGGCAATCGGCAGCCGCTCGAGGTCGGACGTGGACGTGATCGCGTCACCGCCGAGCTTGAGCGTCAGCGGGAAGACGCGCTCGCCCTCGCGCACGACGCCGACGGGGAGCCCCGCGCGGGCCATCGTGACCACGTCGAGGATCGCGCCCGGCGAGGCGCCGATGCGGCCCGCGCGCTCGCGGTCGACGTGCACGGTGATCGCTGGCAAGCCGTTCACCGGCTCGATCTTCACGTCAGCCGCGCCGCGCACGGACGCCACGGCGCTCCGGATCTTCTCCGCAGCCGCGTTCATGGTGGGCAGGTCGTCGCCGAAGACCTTCACGGCGACCTCTCCCTTGATGCCGGCGACGATGTCGTTGATCCGCATCTCGATCGGCTGCGAGATGGCGACGAGCGTGCCAGGGACGCGCGCTGCGAGCCGGGCGTGGATCTGCGCTGCGAGCTGCTCCTCGTCGACGCCGTGGCGCCACGCCTTCTTGGGCTTCAGGATCACGAACACGTCGCTCGACTCGGGGCCCGCAGGGTCGACTGCGCCGTCGGGTCGTCCGATGCGGTTCACGACGGTCAGCACCTCCGGGAGCTCGCGCAGCGCGCGCTCGGTCTCGGCGGACAGCGCGATGGCCTCCGGTAGCGACGCCGACGGTGGTCGCTGTACATCGAGCGCGTACGCACCTTCGAAGATCCGGGGGAGGAAGTCGGCGCCGATGCGTGAGCCGAGCACCATGAGGAGGGCCGTGGAACCGAACGCGATCCCGAGCGAGAGCTTCGGGTTGCGCAGCACGCGAAGGAGCAGCGGCTCGAAGCGGCGCTTGAGCCAGCGAACGAGCAGCGGGTCGCCGTGGCCCGCTGCGCCGCCGAGCACCGTCGGCACGAGCATTGGCACGATGACGAGCGCGTACACGAGCGCGCCGAAGAGCATGAAGCACAGCGACAGCACGACGGGCCGGAACATCTTGCCTTCGACCTGCTGCAGCGTCGCGAGCGGCAGGAACGTGAGGATGGTGATGAGCACGCCGAAGGTTGCAGAGCGCGCCATGGCCTGCATCGATTCGACGAGCGCCTTCCGGTGCGCCTGCTTCTCGTCGTGCCCTTCGACGCTCATGGCGTGCTCGACCATGAGCACCGCACCTTCGACGATGATGCCGAAGTCGACAGCACCGAGCGACATCACGTTGCCGCTGTAGCCGATGAGGTGCAGCCCGGTGATGCCGACGAGCATGGAGAACGGGATCGCACCCGACACGAGCAGCCCCGCGCGGATCGAGCCGAGGGTGAGCAGAAGGCACACCACCACGATCACGGCGCCGACCGACAGGTTCTCGAACACGGTCTCGAGCACGTGGTCGATGAACTCCGCGCGGTCGTAGTAGGGCGAGATCTTCACCTGCGCCGGGAGCTCGAGCGAGGCGAGCTGCGCCTTGACGTCCGCGACCACCTGGCGCGAGTTGGAGCCCTTCAGCATGAACACGCTGGCGCCGACGATCTCGCCGCGACCGTCCCGCGTCATTGCGCCCTGGCGAAGGCCCGGCCCGGTGTCGACGTTTGCGAGCTGCCCGACCCGGATGGGCGCGCCTTGTTGCACCTTCACGACAGTCGCCGCGATGTCCTCGAGCCCGCGAAAGCGTGCGTCGCCGCGCACCACGATCTGCTCGCCGGCGCGGTCGATGTACCCGCCACCGGCAAGTCGATTGTCGGCGGCTAGTGCCTGGCGCACATCGGCGACGCAGAGGTGATAGCCGGCCAGCTTCGCCGGGTCGACGGTGACGCGGTAGTGCTTGGTCGCGCCGCCGAACGCGAGCACTTCGACGACGCCATGCACCTGACGCAGCTTCGGCGCGAGATGCCAGTCGACGATCGTGCGTAGCTCCTCGAGCGAGCGACCCTCGCCAGCGAGCTCGAACATGTAGATCTCGCCGAGCGCCGTCGTGACCGGCCCGAGCTCCGGGCTGCCGAGCTCGGGTGGGATCACCGAGCGGAGCTCCGCGAGGCGCTCACCGGCTTGCTGGCGCGCGAAGTAGACGTCGGTGTCGTCGTCGAAGATGAGCGTGACGACGGAGATGCCCAGCTTCGAGATGCTGCGGGTGGTGGTGAGCCCGGGCAGGCCGGACATCGTGCGCTCGATGGGCTGGGTGATCTGCACCTCGACCTCCGATGCGGACAGCGTATCGGCCTGGGTGACCACCTGCACCTGCACGTTCGTGACGTCGGGCAAGGCGTCGATCGGGAGCTCGCGCAGCGAGAGCCCCCCGGCGACCAGCATCGCGACCGCCAGCATGGCGGCGAGGAGCCGGTTCGTGGCCGCCCACTCGACCACGGCGCTCACTGCTTCGTGACCTCGGAGCGGAGCAGGAACGTGCCTGCGACCGCGACGGGCTCGCCGCGCTGCAGGCCGTCGAGCACGTGCACCACCTGGGAATCGCGCTGGCCGACGCGGACGGGCCGGACCTCGAACGTGCCGGGCTCGCGTGCCACGAACACCACGTCGTCATCACCGATGGGTTGCACGGCTGCCGCCGGCAGGAGCAAGCCGCCACCTCCACCGTCGGGGATGGCGGTGGAGGCGCGCACGAAGAGCCCGGGCCGCAGCGAGCGGTCGGCGTTGGAGACGGCGATCCGTGCGCGGAGTGCGCGCGAGCTCGCGCCGATCTGCGGCTCCATCAGGGAGACGGTGCCGTCGATCTTGCGGCCGGGCATCACGTCCACGGTGATCTCCACCTTCGTGCCGACGGCAAAGTAGGGGAGGTCGTTCTCGAAGACCTCGATGGTGGCCCACAGCACGCTCGCGTCTGCCACGGCAAACGCGATCTGATCGGGCTGAACATAGCGACCGAGCACTGCGTCGCGTCGCACGACCTCGCCGGCCAGCGGCGCCCGGAGCACGAGCCGGCCCGCCTCGATCGATTCGCTGCCCTTCGGAATCTGCGCGCCCAGCACTTCGAGCTGCGCGCGCGCAGCCTGCACCGAGGCCTCGGAGCGCGCCGCTTCCGCCGTCGCCGCTTCCGCTTCCGACGCAGTGGTGAGCGCCTTTGCGAGGAGGCCGTGCTCGCGCGCCTGCTTGTCGTTGTCGGCCCGGAGCGCCGCTCGCGCCTGGAGATAGTGGGCCTGTGCGCCTGCGACGCCGGGGACGAGGACGCTGCCGAGCGACTGTCCACGCCTCACCTTGTCGCCCACGCGCACGTCGACGCTGACTATGCGTCCCTCCTGCGGCGTCCCCACCTCTGCATAGCGCTCGAGATCGTACTCGAGGGTCCCGGGCACCACGATGCGCGCGCGGGCCGACGCGTCTCCGGCGCGCGCGACCACGACACCGAGCCGCGCGAGCGCAGCCGGGTCGAAGCGAACTTGTCTCGGGCCTCCTTGATCGGGTGCGGCGGGTTTTTCATCGTGGTGACAGCCGCACAGGAGGAGCAGGAGGAGAAAGCGCGTCACGGTTGCACGGCTCCCAGCGCCACGAGGCTTCCGTAGGCACGCCAGGCTTCTTCCACGAAGTCGAGGCGTCGACCGCGCGCGACCTGCAGATCGCGTCGCGCGATGAACACACGCAGGAGCTCACCCTTGCCGGCGCGATACGTCTGGTAGGCGGCGTCGACGACCTGCTCTGCCATGGGAATGCCCACTTTTGCCTGGTCGTTTGCCGCGTCGTTCGCGATCCGCAGCGCGCGCGCTGCGCCGGCCGTGCGTGCTGCGAGGACCTCGCGGAGTCTCACGACGACCTCCGTCACGCGCTTCTGCTCCGCGCGCTCGCGTGCGATCTCGCCCTGGTTGCGACGGGTGATCGGGAACGTGTACGCGAGGCCGCCGCCCGCACGCCACTCGCCCTGGTCGCCGCGACCGCCATTGACGATGAAGCTCAGCGGGAGGATCCGCTCCGTCGACCAGCGCGCTCCCGACGCGGCGTGATAGCGCTCCTCGTCGGCAAGCGCCCGCAACGTGGGCGACCCGGCCATCGCAGCGTCGACGAGATGCGCCTCGTCCACGACGCCATGCGGCATCAGCATCTCCGAGCGCTCCTCCTGCTCGTCGAGGCCGGTCACGTTGGTGAGCTCGCTCAGGGTCGTGGCGGCCGCCGTCCGGCGCAGGGCCGCTTCTGCGCGGGTCTGTCGCCACCGCACCACCTCGGCGTCCGAGATGCTGCGGTCGAAGAGGGTGGCGTCGCCCACCCGCAGGCGCTCGGCGATGCCGGCTGCCTCGGAGCGCGCATCGTCCTCTGCCTTTCGAGCGAGCGCGATGCGCGCCTCCGCACCGAGCAGGGACGCATAGGTGCTCACGACCTCTGCCGTCACCGTCGCCTCGACTTCGCGCTGCCCGGCTTCGCGCCAGTGCACGAGCGCGTCGTTCTCCAGGATGCGAGCGCGGCGCTGCGGGTTGAGCTCCACCGGGACGGCCAGGTACGAGCTGACCTGCACGTCGCGCGTGTAGTGACCATGATCGAGCTGGACCTCGAGGTAGGGGTTCTGCACGGGGCTCACACGAGCGCCCGCGCTCAGCGCTCGCGCCACCGCAGCTACCCCCCGCGCCTGCGTGGTCTCCACCGCACGAGCCCGCGCCGCCTCGAGAAGCGACGCCAGCGGAGGTCTTTCGGCGTGGCTCGCGCCCGGCCAAATCACGACAAGCGCGAGTAAGAGGACGCGTGGCATCCGGGTCCGTGGTTCCAGTTCCGTGCCGCAGCGGTGTCGAGGTGCCGAGCCCCGCTGCCGTGGCCACAAAGCCGTTTGATGTCGGGCACGAACGCTGCACGGCCCCGTAGCAATCGACTGCGATTTCAACGCATCATGCGCCGGGGGCCATGGCAAAACGCGAGGTAGCATCGCAAAACACCACGGTCTCGCCGACGCTGGGCGCTCGATGAGCCGCAGCGTGCTGGTCGCGCTGACCGCGCTCCTCACGGTGGCCCTCATGGTGGTCTGGGGCGGCGTGCGCGCAGTCGACGGTTCGCGGGAGGCGCTCGTCGAGCAGTTCGAGCAGGGCGAGATTCTGCGCGCGGACGAGGTCGCGCGCGGGCTCGTACAGGATCTCGACGAGGTCGGAGATCACCTCCGCTTTCTTGCGCCCTTGCTCGCGTCGACCGACTCCGCAATGGACTGCACGCGCGAGGTGCGCGCGCTGCTCGGCGTGGAGCTCGCGATCCGCCACGCGCTCGTGCTCGAGGAGTCCGGGACGCCGCTGCTCTCGATCGATGCCGCCGGGGAGCCGCCGCTGCCGGGCGCTCTCGCCGGGGACGCGGTGACGTCCGACGCTCCGGGCATCTCGACCTCGCGTCCACTGCGCCACGACCCGTCGGGACGGCTGCGCGCCTTCTCGCTCTCGTTCGGTGACCGCACGACGCTGCGCCGCGGCTCGGTCGTGCTCGTCGTCGACACCGCGCGGATGGTTCGCCTCGGGGGGCTCCGCGCGGGTGCGCCGACCGCTCGAGCGCTCGTCCTCGACCCCGCGCTCGCGCCCGCGCCGGTGTCCGATCCCGCGCTCGCCGAGGCGGCGCGCCGGCACGGTGTCCCGTCCCTGGAGAAGCTGCTCGCGCAGGTCGATGGCGAGGCTGGAGCCGTCGAGCTGTCGAGCGCGGATGCCGTGCAGCTCGGGTTCCCACGCTCCCCCGTCGTTGCCGCGCACGTCCGGGCAACGCCGCGCGATGGCGAGCCCTGGGTCGTCGTCACGTTCCGGTCGTCGGCGTCGTTGCGCGAGCACGAGCACGACCTGCTCGTGCGCGTGGGGCTGGCCGCGGGTGGCATCGCGCTGTGCTTCGTGTCGTTCGCGGCGTACGTGCTGTGGGCGTCGCGTCGCGCGGTCGCCCTGCGCGAGCAGCTGCGTCACGCCGACGCGCTCGCGCACCTCCACGAGAAGACGGAGAAGATCCTCGATAGCCTTCCCGCGATCGTCGTGACCCTCTCGGCCGACGGCCGGCTCACAGCGCTCAACCGGCGCGCGCGCGACACCCTCGCGCCGGACGCGCTCGGGGGGGACCTCCACCACGCGCTGCCCGACGCACCGGACGCGCTCGTCGGGGACCTCGAGTCGCAGGTGGCCATGGCGCGGCGCGAAGGCACCGTACAGAGCCTGTTCGGCGCGCGGCTTGCGCTGTTCGGCGAGGAGGGCGTGTTCAACGTCCACACGGTGCCGCTGGAAGCGCGCACGGAAGCGGCGAGCATGCTGCTCGTCCTCGAGGACGTCTCGAAGGTGCAGTCGCTCGAGAGCCAGCTCGTTCGAGCGGAGAAGCTCGCCACCGTGGGCGTGCTCGCCGCAGGCATCGCGCACGAGATCGGGACGCCACTGTCGGTCGTGCGCGGCCGAGCGGAGTACATCTCGGGCAAGCTCGGGCACGATCATCCGCAGCGCGCGGGGCTCGAGGTCATCGGGCGCGAGATCGAGCGTGTCGTGGGCTCGGTGAAGCAGCTCCTCGACTTCTCGCGCGTGCGCCCCGCAGAGGTCGCGCCCGTTGCGCTCGGCACCGTGGCCGAGACTCTCCGCGAGCTCCTCGGCTACGAGGCCCAGCG
>JAYTLP010000336.1:0-3658 GCA_043729375.1 Myxococcales bacterium | reverse complement strand
TTCGAGACGCGCACCTCGCACATGTTCATCGCGCTCGCCGGCCCCGGCATGAACATCCTGTTCGCGACGCTCGTGTCGGCGCTCTACGTCGGTCTCGTCCGCGCGGGCGTCGCCGTGGACCTCGCAGGTGCGCTCCTGCCCGTCGTCGGCATGAACATCGGGCTCGCGTTCTTCAACCTCATTCCCTGTCCCCCGCTCGACGGCGGCGCGGTGCTCCGCGGGCTCCTGCCGCGCAGCATGGACTACGTGTCCGACTTCCTCGATCGCTACGGCTACATGATCTTCATCGTGCTGCTCGTCTCGCAGCTCCTGCACACCATCTTGTATCCGGCCGCGCTACTCGCGTCGGTCTGGGAGCGCGAGCTCGTGCAGCTCGCGTTCGGGCACGGCTAGCCCGTGGAAGATGCGCACTCCGGCTACCGCATCGAGCTCCCCGACTTCGAGGGGCCACTCGACCTGTTGCTCCACCTCGTCAAGAAGCACGAGCTGTCCATCGTCGAGATCCCGATCTCGTTCATCACGAGCGAGTACCTGAAGATGCTCGATCTCATGGAAAGCCTGCAGCTCGACACCGCTGGCGAGTATCTGCTCATGGCCGCGACGCTGTGCCACCTCAAGTCGCGCGAGCTCTTGCCGCCCGATCCCTCGGAGCTGGCGGCCGACGCGGATGCCGACGCTGCGCTCGAGGACGGCGTCGATCCGCGGCAGGAGCTCATCCGCCGGCTGCTCGAGTATCAGAAGTACAAGGAGGCGGCGCACGCGCTCGGCAACCGCCCGGTATCCGGCCGCAACGTCTGGAACCGCGGCTCACGCATCGAGGACGTCATCGGGTTGCACGCACTTCCCGGTGGGGCTCCGCTCGCCGAGGTTCCGGTCTTCCAGCTCATCGAGTCGCTCGAGCGTGTACTCTCGCGTGCGAAGATCAACTCCACGCACGACGTCGTGGTCGACCGGCTTTCCATCACGGACCGCATCAACGACCTCGTCGACCGGCTGGAGAAGGAAGGCACGTTCACGTTCGAGTCGTGCTTCGACTTCCTCCAGAAAGGCGGCTCCATCGGGCAGCTCCGCCACGCGGTGGTGGTGACATTCCTCGCCATCCTCGAGATGACCCGGCTCAAGCTCGTGCGTCTGGCACAGCCCGAGCAACCCCAGGAAGAGGCCGTGCTCCCCGACACGTACCGTGGTCAGATCTACGTGACGCGTGCGGCAGCCGACCTGCGCAGCCAGGCCGACGAGATTGCCAGGAAGGGCGACGAGTACCAGGGATGAGCAAGAAGCGGAAGCGAAGCACCGACGAAAAACCCGGCGCGCCGCGCACGGGTGAGCCGGCCGGCGATGACGAGACCACCAACCAGGTCGCGCTCCCGGAACGTACGGCCGCGGAGGATCTGTTCGCGGAGGACGAGCTGCTCCTCGAGCAGCCCACTCGCTATGCCGACGAGCTTGCGCTGGAGCCTGTCGACACGTCCAACGACGCTGCCGACGAGCTCGAGAGCGACGAGCTGACGCGCAACGTACGGCTCGAGAGCACCGCCATCGAGGAGCTCGCCGAGGACGAGGCCACGCGCACGCGCGACCACGTCCCGCTCGGCGACTTCGAGGCCGAGCGGCCTCTCGAGGCGCGCTTCGATTTCGGCGGCGTGACGGGTGATGTGGCCGCGCTCGTGACAGACGACGACCTCGAGGAGCCCCCCGATCCGGGCTCCGCGGACGCCGCGTCACCGCGCCTGCAGTCCATCGTCGAGAGCTTGCTGTTCGCCGCCGACCGGCCGCTGAACCTGCGGCAGCTCGCGGATCTGGTGGAGGAGCCGGAGCTAGAGCGCATCCGCGCGGCCGTGCTCGCCGTCGAGCAGAGCTGGCGCGAGCGCGGCGTGCAGCTCCACGAGGTCGCGGGTGGGTTCCAGTTTCGCACGAGCCCCGAGAACGCCACCTGGGTGCAGAAGCTGCTGCAGCAGAAGCCGGTTCGTCTCTCGCGTGCGCTGCTCGAGACGCTCGCCATTGTCTCGTACCGTCAGCCCATCACGCGGCCGGAGATCGACGAGATCCGCGGCGTCGACTCCGGTGGCACGCTGAAGACGCTCATGGACCGCACGCTCGTGCGGATCCTGGGCAAAAAGGAGGAGGTCGGTCGGCCACTGCTGTACGGCACGACCAAGGAGTTCCTCGAGTTCTTCAGCCTTCGCGATCTGAAGGATCTGCCGACGCTGCGCGAGTACCACGAGCTGTCCGAGGAGCACCAGGCGCAGGTCGCCGCGCTCGAGGGTGCGGCGCCGGAAGGGTCCATCGTGCCCGCCGGCGAGGCCGACGACGAGCCCACGGAGGTGTTGCCGCGGCTCTCGCGCCTCGAGATCACGCAGCCGAAAGAAGATGCCGAGGAGCTCGCGGAGATCGACCGCCTCATTCGCACCGCCGGCTCCACCATCTCCACCGACTCGGACCTATCGGGGCAGGAACCGCCGGCCGAGGGCGCCTCGGGGAGCGACTTCGACGACGAGCGCGTAAGCACGCGCACGTTCGGCGACCCGCTCCCCGACGCACAAGCAGCAGCACCAGACCCCGAGGAGTTCGAGACAGAGGAGTCGACGCGCATCCGCGGCGATGGACTCGACGCCGAGCTCCTCGATGGACGCGATCCCAACAAGGAGCCCACCTGAGCGACTCACCCAGACTGCAGCGCTACCTCGCGGAAGCCGGCATCGCCGCGCGCCGCAAGGCAGAGGTCCTCATCACCGAAGGCCGGGTGCGCGTGAACGGCAAGGTGGCGGAGCTCGGCTCGCGCGTCGAGCCGAAGGATCGCGTCGAGGTCGACGGCAAGCTCGTCATCGTCGAGCGGAAGCGCTACCTCGTGCTCAACAAGCCACGCGGCTGCGTGTCCACCCTCGACGATCCCGAAGGTCGTCCGACGGTCATGGACCTGTTACCGAAGGACGGGCCGCGCATCTACCCGGTGGGGCGCCTCGACTTCAACACCGAGGGAGTTCTCCTGTTCACGAACGATGGCGACCTCGCCAACGGCCTCATGCATCCGCGCCGCTCCGTGCCGAAGACGTATCACGCCAAGCTGCGCTCCATCCTCCACGACGGCGATGCGGCGCAGCTCGAGAACGGCATCGAGCTCGACGGCGCCCTCCGCAAGGCGGTCATCGCGGGCGCCGGCATCTCCGAGAACGGCGAGCACTCGTGGGTCGAGCTCACCATCACCGAGGGACGCAACCGCCAGGTGCACCGCATGATGGAGGCTGTCGGCCACGAGGTGCAGCGCCTCATCCGCGTGCAGTACGGGCCCGTCACCACCGACGGTATTCAGCGCGCGCGCTGGCGCCCACTCGAGCCTGCCGAGCTGGCCGAGCTGCGCGTTCTCGCCGGTGTCGTCGCATCGAAGCGGGACCACGCGCCGGCGCCCGAGCGCAGCGCGCCGTCCAAAACATCGGCGAAGACGGCTGCGAAGCCGCCGGAGCGCGGCTCGGCAAAGGGGCTATACAGCGGGCGACCCCCGAGGGGGCGACCGTCGCCCGGCCGACAGGCCGATGGGCGACCGTCCGACCGTCCGTCGCCCGGCGCGCGTCCGTCGGCTGGCGCGCGTCCGTCGGCTGGCGCGCGTCCGTCGGCTGGCGCGCGTCCGTCGGCTGGCGCGCGTCCGTCGGCTGGCGCGCGT
>JAYTLP010000335.1:0-6707 GCA_043729375.1 Myxococcales bacterium | reverse complement strand
CGCCGACGCCTTCGCCTTCGCCTTCGAGCGCCGCGCCCACCGACGCGCGCCGCCCGGCGCCTCCGGGCGCGTTGCCCACCGACGCGGAGAAGATGCAGGCGTTCGTGGAGGCCGTGCTCGACGATCTCGCGGCGCAGAAGGGTGTGGCCGACCGACGGTACGACAGCACGTTGCGCACGTACGAGCGGGCCTTGCGCCGCTTCGCCGGCTATGTCGGCGAGAACGCGACCGAGAACGCCGACATGCGGGCGTTGATCGACGGCTACGTCGACGCGCTCCGCGCCGGGCGCTGGCCGGCGCCGAAGAGCGAGCCGCCGATAGCACAGGTGGTGATGAACCACGTGCGCGCGTTCCTGGACAGGAGCGTGTAACCCCGGCCCGGCCCTCCCCTCCTGCCGCTGGGTACGACAGCCGCACGACCTCCCGATTGCCCCAGAACCTACCGAGCCGGGAGCGCAAGCGAACGCGTTTGCAGGCCAGAAGGCCGCCGCACATGGATCTGGTTGCCGATCACCGATCCGGTGATCAGGTGATCAGGTGATGCCGCGCTCCCTCATCAACCGTGCTCCGGCGTCGCGCGTGTAGTCGTACGACTCGATGCCATAGCCCTGGTCGGCGAGGCGCCGATATCCCTCGGATTGCCGGTACGAGGAGTACGAGGTCTCGCCCTTGGGGGTGAGTCGCCAGGTGAGGGTGGTGAACGAGATGAACGCGCCCGCGGCCGCGAGGAGCACGCCGACGAAGATCATGCCCCCGCCCGAGGACTGGAACATGATCCAGCCGACGCCGACCAGGATGCACGCGAGGATGATGATCACGTTGCGGGTCTGCTGGAAGAAGCCGTGGAGCTCCGCGCAGGTCTCGCAGCGGGAGACGAGGGAGACGGTGGTGCTGTAGGTGATGCGCACGCCGTTGAAGATGCGCTCGCGGCTGATCTCTTTCTTGCCCTTGAGCACGCACGAGGAAGCGGCCTTGGCGCTGCGCTTGTTGCAGTAGTTGCAGAGGCCTTCCCGGTGCGAGGCGACGTTGCGCGCCATCTCCTTGGCTCGCTCGGCCGTGGAGGGCGATTTGGCCATCTTGGCCGCCTCGCCCAGGACCTCTTCGATCCGGTCGAGCACGGCAGAGGCGTTCTCGATCGATCGGATGCGATCGATGGCCTGGTTGACGGCGCCGTCGATCATCTGATCGAGGCCAAATGTCTCGTCGGTCTCGACGCTGGCCCACATGGCGCCGAGCGCCGCGACGCGCTGCAGGTAGAGATCGAGCTCGCGCAGGTTGGCGGGCTTGGTGGGGTCGATGAGGGCGCCGAGGTCGTCGAGCTCGGCGCGGAAGAGGGCGCGGATCGGGCGAAACGCCACCGTCCAGTGCGTGGGATCGATGCCGCTCGCCGTGGCGATGCCGAGGAGCTCGAGGACGCGATCGATGCCGCCCGCGAGCATGAGGAGCTTCATTTCGCCGACGACGGCGTCGGCGATCGCCGTGGCGACGGCGTTCATCAGCGGCTCGACGTCGTCGCTCGTGACGAGATCGTCGTCGAGCGCGGTGATCGCCGACTCGAGGTACGAGGACAGCCAGGGGTTCTTGAGGAGCGCGCCCCAGCGGGTCAGTCCGTCGCGGAGCATGGGTTGCCAGGCCGCCTGGCGTCCCTCGGGCGCGTCGGCGGGGAACAGCGCATGGACGCTCTTGGCCGCCGTGATGCCTTTCTCGTCCTTGAAGACCAGCTTCGGTGTGGAGCGCTTCGCGCCGGGGTTGCCCGCGAGCGGGAGAGGCCCTGTCTCGTGGAGCCACGAGAGGGCGAGCAGGAGGCGTACGTTGGCCTGGTTGAGGCGGTGCGCGATCAGGGGCATTTGCCGCTTCCGCGCCGTCTCTTCGTAGTCGGTGTCGTCGGACTCGGACTCGGACTCGGCCTCGCCGAGCTGGATGTCCTTGTCGCTTATCGCGAGGTAGGCGACGAGCGCTCGGGTGTCGCCGCCTTCGAGCGCTTTGCTGAGCTCGGCGCCCCGGGGATCGCCGGCGAAGTCGAACCAGAGGAGCTGATCGCGGAGCCGGCGGAGGGGCTCTTCCATGCGCTGCGCCGCTTCGCGGAGGTCGATCTCGTCGGGGAGGGGGAGCCAGCCGACGATCTCCGGATCGGGATCGTCGAGCCCGGCGCGCCGCCGCGCGAGGATCTTCTCCGACTTCCACACGGCCTCGTTGGCGGCCGCGTCGACCTTCAAGCGGAGGACGCGGAAGGCGTTGAGGCGAAACGCGGCGAGCCCGGGGGAGCGCGCGACGGAGGCGCCGGACTCGGCGGCTTCGGCCAGATCACTTGACATGCGAGATCACCCGCGACGAAGCGCCCTTGTCTTGCTCGTCGGCCGGGAGCATCCGCGCGAGCTCGGCGCAGACCTCCGAGAGGGGGGCGATCTGGCTTTCGGCGTTCTGGTTGGCGGCGATGAGCGCGACGAGGCGCTCGCCCTTCGCGATCAGCTGGGCGCCCTTGGCCCGGAGTCCGTGCGCGTCGATGCGCTCGCACACCCACCTGAAGACCGAGCGCCAGTAGCCCGGGTGGCGGCGGAGCACGCGCGTCGCGAGCTGGCGGGCCTGGTCGACCTTGGCCTTGGCCGTCTCGAAGTCGGAGCGCGCCATCGCCCGCTCGAACTCGACCGAGAGGGCCTTGATCTGGCGGCGTTCGCCGACGTCGTCCCTGGTGAGCAGATCGTTGAGCACGGTGGCGTGCTCGGCGAACTCGGTGCGGAGCGTGCCCGCCGCCCCTTCGTCTTCGGCGCGATCGAGCTCGTCGGACATCCACCGCACCATCTGATCGGCGAGGTCGAGCGCGTCGCGGTCACCCTCCTCGATCAGCGCCTCGATCTCGCGCACGCGCGCGTCGGCGGGGGCGGGCTCACCCTCGAGCTTCTCGGCCATCGACTCGAGCTCCGCGAGGCGGTCTTTCTGGGTCGAGAGGCCCTTGCCGACCTGGCCTGCGTCCTTGGTTTCCATGCGAAAAAGGACGATCTCGTCGAACCACTGATCGAGCAGCGGGACGTAGGCGCGGCCGGTGGTGCGCGAGGACTCGTCGACGCTCATCGTGACCTGGACCTCGCTCCCGACGGGGAGATCGCGGCCGAGCTTCTCGGCGACGATGCGGAGGATGCCGATCACCTTGTTGCGATCGGCGCGGCTGCTCTCGCCCTGCACGAGCGGGACGTGGATCGCCTCGCCGGTCTGGCCGCGCGCGAGGGCGACCGTGGTGGCGTGGGTCATGGTGTTGCGCGCCGGGAGCACGACGCTCTTGCGCAGGTACCAGGACACGGTGTTGTCGGCGAGCATGATGCCGACCGACTGCGAGAGCGGCGGCTTGGCGACGCTGAAGCCGTGGAGGATCGTGAGCTGCGCGGGCTCGACGAGCTCGGGCCCGCCGCTGACGCCCACAGCCTCGACGCGGAAGAGGTTGAGGGCGTTCTCGCGGACCTTGAGATCGACGGCGAACGCGCCGTTTCGCGCGTGGATCGGGCCCGAGTCGTAGCCGCCGTCGTCGCGCTTCACGCGGAGCGTGGCGAGGCGCGCGGCGTCGGCCGGCGCGGGCCGGATCGCGAGCAGAGGCGCGGGATCGGTGGTCATGGCCTCGTACTCGAGGGCGAGCTCGATCGCGCCGCGCGAGGTGCCGGCGGCGCGCAGCTCGGTGGGGAGCTTCTGCGTCGAGGCGAAGAGCGCCGCGCCGGTGGCGACGATCGACATGGGATCGAGGAAGTGCCGCGCCTCGACGCCGAGCTTGGCCTCGATCAGCCGAGGAACGCAGGGCGTGAGCGTCGGGCCGCCGACCATGACGAGGCCGTTGAGCTCCTTGGCGGCGAGGCGGTTGCGGCGGAGGAGCTCTTCGCACATCACGGTGGTGCGGAGGACGAGGCCGTCGATCATCGCTTCCATCCGGGCGCGATCGATGGGGAAGGCGATGTCGACGCGGGCGCCGCTCGAGTCGCGCGCGACGTCTTCGACGAGGAACGAGGCCTGCTCTTCCTTCGAGAGCTGGATGCGGACGCGCTCGGCCTCGAGGCGGAGGCGGGTGACGGCGCCGGCGAAGGCCGGATCGGATCGCTTGAAGTCCTTCAGTTTGCCTTCATTTCGCGCGCGATCGAGCGCCTCGCGGGCGATGACGCGGTCGAAGTCGCGGCCGCCGAGGTGGTTGTCGCCGCCATGGTCGAGCACCTGGAGCCGGCCGCCGCGCGAGCGCACGAGCGAGACGTCGAAGGTGCCGCCGCCGAGGTCGTAGACGAGCCAGTAGCCCTCGCGCGTCTCGCCCGCGCCGGAGTGCGCGATGGCCGCGGCGATGGGCTCTTGCAGCAGCGGCGCGAGGGTGATGCCGGCCAGCTCGGCCGCGCGTCGCGTGGCCTCGCACTGCGGGAGCTGGAACATCGCGGGGATGGTGATCACAGCCGCGCGGGGAGGGGCTGCGCCGGAGTCGGCGGCGGCCCACCCGAGCAGCTCGCGCAGCACCGCGGCGGAGAGCTCTTCGGGCGTCATCCGCGCCTTCGAGGCGGGGAACGGGCGTGTCTCGTCGGTGCCCATCAGGCGCTTGAACTCGAGCGCGGTGTTCTCGGGATCGCTCTTGGCGAAGGCCCGCGCCTCGGCGCCGACGAGCACCTTGCCCGCGGCCGTGACGTGAACGCACGACGGGAGCAGCGTCTGGCCACCCGGCGAGGCGATGAGGCGCGGCTTCGCCCCGTCCTGGCGGGCGATGCCCGAGTTGGTGGTGCCGAGGTCGATGCCGAGGTCGATTGTGGTCTGCATGATCACCCCTCCGCCGCGGCCAGGCTGTCGGCCGGCGGCACCGCCGCGTTCGCGCGTTCAAGCTCGAAATCGTGATGATTGCGGCTGATCTGGCCCGACCTGCTGCGCGCCTCGCGCTCGCCGAGGAGCCGCTCGGGGACCACGTGCACGCCGTCGCCGTCGAGCGCGATGAGCAAGGTGCCCTTCACCGCGTCGGCGTGAAGGAAGAAGAGCAGCCCGAGCAGCGGGAGGCCGGGCGAGTCCGCCAGGGTCGCCTCGCGGACGCGCGCCGCGTGGGCCTCCCAGCCGTCGCGGAACTCGGCGTGGCGTCGCACCGTCTGCGGCTGCTCGGCGCGGCCCGCGAAGCAGACGACGTACACGAGCGCGCTCGGGAGCTTCACCAGCAGCGAGCTGACCTCGCCGGTGCGGAGGGTGGCGTTGGCGGCGAGGCGAGCCCGCCGGACGATCTCGGCGCGCGCCTCGGCCGGGATCTCGCGCACGAGCGAGGCCGCAGCGCGGAGATCGGCGCTCGTCTCGCCTTCGAGCGACTGCGCGAGATCGGCCAGGCCGGCGGTGATCTCGGGCGTCCACGTCGCGGCGTCGAGGCGGCGCTCGCCCCCGCCGTCGGCCTGCGCGCTCGCGACCTCGCGGTTGGCCTCGCGGATCTTGGTGCGGACGGCGCTCCAGCTGCGCCGGATGTAGACGACGCCGAGGCCGATCATCACGAGCAAAGCGAGGAGGCGCAGCGCGACGCTGCCGGCGTTGGTGATCTCGCGCCAGCGCACGCCCGAGCGCACCTCGCCGACACAGGTCGCGGCGGTGTCGATCGACAGCGCGCCCGCGAGCAGCGCGTCGACGGCGCTCGTGTCGGGCGGGGACTCGCGCGCCGCCTTGTCGGCTTTGCTGCACATGCCGTCGACGATCGGCCTGGTGTCGAGGCCGACGGCGGCGGCGCTCTTGGCGGCGCGGACGACGTCGTCCACCGAGTCGACCGCGACGATGAGGGTGAGGGTGCTGGCGACGAACGCCGGCGTGAAGGCGTCGCGCGAGAGGCCCGGCGCCGCCTTCGGCAGGACCGAAAGGCAGAGCTGAAGGTCGAGGAGCGAGGTGTCGCAGCTCTTGAGCTGCGCCCGGTTGAGCTCGAGGAACGCCAGCAAATCGAGCTTTTTCTCGTCGGCGCGGGCGATGACCCAGTCGGGCGCGAGGACCTTGGACTCGGCGCGGACGACGACCGCGAGCGCAGTCTTCACGGCCTCTTGCGCGCCGCCGACGTGCTCGATGACCACGCTCCGGCTCGGCTCGGCGACGATCTTTCCCTGGGCGATCAGCGCCATGAGCTGGCCGGTGAGCGCGGCCGCGTCGGGCGCGGCTAGCTCGTGGAGCCGGTCGAGGCCGCCGGCGACGATCGCGGCCTTCTCGGGGTCGAGCGTGCCGGATTTTGCGCCGGCGACGCCGAGGACCAGCTCGCGAATCGCGTCCGGCGTGGTGAAGCCCGAGAGCGGGTAGCGGCGCATGACGGCCGCGAGCTTCTTCGCGTCGAGGGTCGCGCGGAGGAGCCCGGCGATGGCCTCGACGCGGATCGGCGGACCATCGGCGGCGGCGAGCGCCGCTTCGAACGCGGCGCCGTCGAGCGCGTCGAGCGCCGAGGCGAGCTCCGCGGCGGACGCGAGCTTGAGGCGAGCGCCCGTTTGAGCGGCGGATCCAGCGCATTTCTTCAGGATCGCCGCGCGCGCGTCGGTGCTCGCGCCGGGGATCCCCGCGAGGGCGCGCGTCCACAGCGAGGCGCGATCGCGCTCGGGCTGCCCGGCGCCGCAGAGCTTCTCGAGGACCGGCCTCATCGGCCTCGAGGTCATGTCGAGGCCGCCGGCGATCATCGCCTCGAACGCGGAGGCGACGGCGGTGTGCGTCGCTCCGGCGATCAGCGGGGCGAGCCACGCCGCCTTCTCGCCGCTCGATCC
>JAYTLP010000334.1:0-17306 GCA_043729375.1 Myxococcales bacterium | reverse complement strand
GCGTGGCGGCCGCTCACCGACGAGTCCTTCACCTGCACGTCGCAATCGGGCGCGGTGCCGACGATCGCGCGCGCGCGTAGCTCGAGGAGCAGACCGCCCTGAGGACCCTCGAGCGGGATGAGCCACGCGACGAAACGTCCCTCGCCGCGCGGCGGCGCCTGCGACTGCATGGAGCTGATGTCGAGCGCCATCGTGCGCGGCTTGCCATCCTGGTTCCCCTGGTTGCCGTGACCCTGGTTCCCCTGGTGCTGTCCGAGGTCGAGTGCCTGCGTGCGTGGGGGCCCGCCCTGCTGCTGCGGCTGGCCCCCGCTGTCGCTCGCGCCGTGCCCGCAGAACGGACACAGCTCCCAGCGCGCATCGAGCTTCTCGTTGCAACCGGGACAGCGCCGTTTCTTCGAGAAGAGCCCCATCTTCTTCTTCCCACCTTGTGCTTGCGGCATGGGCGAGCCCGCACTGTTGGCGCCCTTGCCGCTGGCGTAGTCCTTGGCTCGCTTGGCCCTGCGTCCGTACTCCTTGACCAGCTGCTTGTTGTACTCGAGCTCTCCCTTGAACTCCTGCGGGAGGTTCTTGATGCGCATGAGACCGCCCTGCGCACGCCCCTCCGCCGAGCGGACCGACGAGGTCTTTCCGCGGACGAAGTCGAGCGGCGCACGGAGAGTGCGCAGGAGGTCATCGAGGATCGACATCCGCCCTCAGGGTACCACAGCTGCAGCGCTCGCCGTGCCGCCGGGTCTGCGAGGCCGCCGGCGTCACTTCGGCTGGTAGAACCAGTACCTGAACATGTTGATGTCTCGCTCGGCGGTGTTCGCCGACTGCTTCACCGCGACCTGCGTCTTCGTGACGACCTCGGCCGGAATCACGTACGGCCAGTTGCGCCAGCGATGCACGCGGTCGGTCCCCGCGCAGGAGCACACGCCAGCCGGCTTGCCGTCGATCTGGAAGTCGAGCTCGTAGTCACCGTAGACGTAATCCATGCGACGAACGATGGCGAGCTCCTTGCCCGCGGTCAGGTTCTTCACGTTGTAGCTGGTGTACCCACCGACGTGCGCGCGGCCCGCGTCCTCGATCTCCGTGCCATCGGGATACTTGAGCTTCTGGCGCGAGCGATACGCGTCCTTGGCATCGTGCACGGCGAGCGCGTGCGCCTCCTCCGAGCCCTTGTCCATGACGTCGATCGAGTCGACCAGCATCCACGTGCGACCCGCGATCTGCAGCTCTGCCGGCAGATCGGCGACGCCCATCGTCTTGACCGCTTCCCAGTCGGACGAGCTGCTTGCCGGGAGCGGGCGCGGCGCCTCCGCAGTGGCGGGCGCCAGACCCACGAACATGCTGCCCACGATCTCGGTCGCCTTCTGCTCGTACCCGAGCAGGTTGGTGAGCGCATCCAGGGTGAAGCGTCGCTCGAGGATGAGGCCTTTCAAGATCTCCATGTGCTTGCGGAAGTCGGCAAACTCCTTCTTCTGCGCGAGCTGCGGATGGTTGAGCTCCACGTCGGTGGCAACGTCGGTCTGCATCTCCACAATGAGCTGCAGCACGTCGAACACATTGCGGAGATCGAGCTGATCGGCCGAGTGCAGCGCCGAGGCCGTGAGCACCGCCGACAGCGCATCGTGCGCGGTCTGCACCTTGCCGTCCCGCGCCATGTGCATGAACGAACGTCGGGCGCTCGTGAACATCTGCGTGACGCGAAGCCGCGTCGGCGTGTCGAGGTGCGATCCGGCGACGCCAGCGCGAGGCACGTAGCGCAGGTCGATCTCGTTGGCCTGCGGGCTCAACGGGTCACGGGCGTCGCGGATGCGCGTGGCGTTCTTCTCGAGCAGAATGCGCGCGAGCTCGACCTCCTGCTTGATGTCCGGCGGCGTCTGCGAGATCTCGACCCTGCAGCCCTCGAGAATCCGGCGGTGGCCCTTGTACTCGATGTTCTCCTTGTAGGCGATGTAGTCGGTCAGCTCTTCCGTGTAGCGCAGCACGACGTACAGCGTCTGCGGCAGCTTGTACTCCTCGGGCGCGATGGTCTTCAGCTGCGCGTCCCAGAGCACGAGATCGTTCCCCGCTCCGTCCAGCGCGTAGCCGGGTTGCACCTCCATCGAGAAGTCGCCGCGGGCCCGCGCCTGCACGCGCAGCTCGCCACCGTTGCCAGGCACGACGCCCGGCGCGTGGAGGTGCTTGTTGTGCAGTCGTCTCTTCTCGAGGTGATAGCGCTCCGCCTCGTTCCAGTCGTGCTCGGTCGTCAGAAACCCGCGGAAGAAGTTTATCCGCTTGTAGCCCTGCCCTTTGCCTTCGTCCTTGGCCGCCATCGTTGTTCCTCGGTCTCGCTTACCTGGGCTTCTTGGGATCGGGTCGCTTGCCGCGCATCTTCGTGGGCTGCTCGGGGAGCTCGTCCTGCTGCTTCTCCTCGGCGGCGCGCTTCTTCATGTCCTCGGCGATCTTCTCCGGCGTGGACGAGATCATCGTCGGCTGCCCGGTCTCGTCGATGTTGTGCTCGGAGGTCTCGCCACCCTCCGGCGAATCGATGGCGGGGGACATGGTCATCACCGTGTCCTGCACGCCTTCGGTGACGGCCTGCATCGCGCGCGCGCTCACGCCGAAGCCTTCCTCGGACGACCGGACCTCGCGCCCCTCGATGGGCGCGTTGTCGGCGCGAGGGGCCTTCGGCAGAGCACGACGCGTGCGCACCGGCGACGGGAACTCCTCGACGGCCTGCACCGGATGCATCACCTGCGTGGTCGCGGGCTGCTGCGGGCCCACGGCAAGTGGCGGCGGCGCATCGTCGCCGTCCCCTTCGCGCAGGATCTCCTGCCCGATGCCGATGCCGGAGCGCGTGCCGATGACGAAGAACTCGCGCAGCTCCGCATCGTGCTTCTCGGCGGCAAAGCGCAGGTAGTACTGCGTGTGCGCGGGCTTCTCCATGCGCACGATCTCGTGGATGCGGATCACGGACTCCGTGGAGAGATCGTCGTACGCGGTCGGCATCTCGACGACGAACGTGTGGGCGAGGTTCACCGGCGGCAGCACCACGGTGTCGACGCCCATCTGCGACGTCACCCCGACACGCCACCCTTTGAACGGCCACTCGTTCTCGCGGATCTCCGGCTCGTGGCCGGTGAACAGCGCGATGAACAGCTTGAGCCCGCGCAGCGTGCCGCGGATGCGATAGAGCTCGACGGCTCGCTTGATGAGCCGCCGCTTCTTGGCGACAGGCCAGTCCTCCTCGAGGATCATGGCGGTCCACGACGCGAGCCACGGCAGGAAGTGCTCCGGGGCCTCGTACGGATCGTAGAACGTGTGCCCGAGGTTGAGCACGTCCTCGACGGAGCCGAAGAGGTGCTGGGTGACCCACAGCATCTCCTTCACGAAGTTGCGGCCCGACAGATCCGAGCGCTGGTACAGCGCCGGCAGCCAGCGAACGTAGCTGTCGCGTGACACCGCGACCCCCACACGATCTCCCGCGTAGATCATCTGCCCGCGCTGGGGTGCTTGCTGCAGGACGGTGTTGCGCGCCTCGTAGCTCTCGGCGAACACCACGTAGTCGAGCGTAAGCCCCGCGTTGTCGCAGAGCAGCTTGGCCTTCCGGTACGGAAGCCCGACGAGGTCGGGCATGCGCACCAGCGCGCGCGTGGCGGCGAGCTGCGTCAGACGATCTCCTCGCGCACTCGCTCGATGACCACGACGTTCACGAGGTGCACCAGGTCACCGTCGTCGAGGCGCAGGGACTCGATGGCGACCCGCTTGTCCTCGTCGTAGATGGTGATCTCGTCCACCGTGTCGAGTCCGGGGATGTCCTCCACGAGGTGCGCGAGATCGGCCTTGTAGACCGCGCGCCCGAAGGGCCAGCCCTCACCGGCCTTGCCTCCCGCGATCGGGTGCAGGTACCGGCGCAGGCGATCCTCGATCTCCCGCTTCACGCGATCGGACTGCCCGATCACGCGGCGGACGATCGCGATCCGCAGCGAGATCTCGGCGTAGAGCGGCTTCTCGACGTGAACGACGGTGCCCACGAGGCGTCGCTCGTCGAGGTAGTTCTTCACGTAGCGCAGGAGCTCCGGGGCGGGCACGAGCCGACGCGAGAGATCGGCAGCACGCTCGTCGGCACGCGGCAGCACGACGACGCGCACCTCGCCGTCGCGCTCACGGGAGGGCAAGCACTTGGCGCGCGCCACCGCGGTCGAGGCACGCAGCGCGAGCGACTCGAAGTCCTCGGCCGTCACCGCGCGATCGCGGCTCTTCAGCATCATCGGCGCGCGCGCCTTCGCCTCCTCCACCGTCTCCGCGTCGGAGCCGCCGGCCGCCGGCATCGCGTTGTAGCAGCGCTCGACGTAGGCCATGGCGCGGGTGAGCTGAGTCAGCGTGAGCGCGTTGACGTTCCCGCGCACGCCGCCACCGATCTGGTACCGACGACACACGACGCTGTTGAGACCAGGCGGCGGCACCATGCCACGACGGCCGTCGCCGAACTCGATGGTGCGCTCGAGCCCGTCGCGCATGTAGTGACGCGAGCGTGGTGTGGAGTCGAAGAAGCTCTCGACGGCCCGCCAGCGCACCCAGTGGCCCTCGCCGTTCGGCCCCGGGCGGGACGCGCCCTCGCCGAGCTCGTACAGCTCGTCGGACTTGGGCGCGTCCTTCTCGAAGTTTTCGATGATCTCGCCGGCGAGCACGGGGCCCTGCGAGATGCGGAACGCCTGCGACGGCGTGCCGTCGGACGAGCCGAGCACTTCATCCCGCATCGTGAGGACGTTGGCCGCCTCGACCGTGTTGGCGAGGATGCGCTGGATGCGAGGGCTGCGAACGTACCCGCCCATCTCGAGGCGCGCCCGGATGAACCAGCGGTCCTCTGCGAACTTGATGGTGGCAGTCATGTCCTCCGGCCCGACGAAGTCGAGGAAGCCGGACTGGGTCAGGTTCTTCGTACCGTCGACCACGACGAGCGGAACCCATTGCTTGCCGTCGTAGTACTCCCACACGACCCGCTGCTCCGCTTCCCACACAGCGTCGCGCTCGGCGTACCAGCCGCGCAGGAACTCGGCGTCGGGGCGCATGTCGCGGGACTCGCCGAGTGTGCGCCGGTCGCGCGAGGTATCGGTCGCGAGCTGCACGCCGTCGTCGGCGAGCTGCACGTAGATGCCGAGCGGGTCGTTGGGCAGCTTGCGATCGAAGCCGAGATACAGCGCAGGCCCCTCGTCGGCGACCGCGGCGAACGGCTGGAACGGCTTGTATGCGACCTTCGCCTCGTCGGAGTGATCGCGGTACATGAAGTCGTTGAAGCTCACGACCCGACGCGGGTGACCGACGTCGGCGCGGTAGAGGATCGACAGCTGCTTGAGGCCCGGCGGGCGCAGCGGACGCTCGTCTCGCCACACCCAGCGATCGCCGTCGAGGATGTAGCTGCCGTTCTGACCGAAGTCGCCCGCATCGATGCGCAGCCGGATCCAGTAGCTGTCCTCGCCGTTGACCTCACCGGGGGAGATGTCCACCGGCACGCGGAACGTGACCGAGCCGTTCTTCGTGAGCGCGTTCGTGGTGTCGACGAACTGCCACGGATTCTCGCCCATCGGCACCGCGCCCTTGGGCGACGTGCGGCCGAGGATGCGCCACCGCTTGCCGTCGAAGTACTCCCACGTCATGGCGAGGTCGGGGCTCGGTCCGGGTGCTGCATGCACGCCCGGATCGGACAGCGCCACGTCGATGCGGACGTCGGAGTTGGCCTGCGCGAAGAGCTCGCGCGACGCGAGGTAGAGACAGTCGTCGATCTTCGGCTGACCGCCGAGCGGCTGGAAGTTCTTGGTCAGGTCGAGGACGCGGTACATCCCGCCCTCGAGGTTTGCGAGAGCCACGTCGGGGACGATGCCGTCGCCAGCGACCTCGACGACGATGCGCACCGTGTCGACCTCGGTCTCCCACGAGTTCTCGGGGACCTCGGCGAGCCGACCGCGGATCCAGTGATCGCTGACCCCGTTGACCTCCGTGCTCGTGAGATCGGAGGGCGCATGGAACACGGCCTCCCCTCGCTCGACCTCGGTGACGAGCGCACGCAGCTCACGCCAGCGACGACCGTTCCAGTACTCCCACTCGAGCAGCCGCGCGAGATCGCGGCCGCCGTGCTCGGGCGCAGAGACGTACAGGTGGATGATGGCGCCCGGCGGGATGGTCTCGAAGCGCGGATCGGCGAGATAGAGGTGGCGCTCGACGCGTTCGCCCCCGCCGAACGCCGGGAAGCCGCCTTGCCCCTGCCCGCCGAGGTACGGCGAGTTGTCGGAGTAGCTGTCGTGATAGTACGAAAACGCGCGGTCGAGCTTCGCGCCGATGACGACCAGCTCGCGCTGCGTCTCGAATACGACGCTGTCGTCCTCCGCTGCCTGCGCGGTGGCGATCTGCATGCCCTCCGGGATGACCTGCCGATCGGCACCCTCGACGAGCTCGATGGTGACGAGGGCGCGTGCGGGCTGCGGTGCGCGCAGCCGGATGCCGAGCATGTTGAGGAACGCGACGTAGTTCTTCTCCGGGATGCGGTTCACCCGGTAGAGGAGGAGCTCCGTCATCCACGCAGTCAGCTCGAGGATCGTGATGCCGGGGTCGGACGGGTTGTGGTTTGTCCACTCCGGCGCGTACCTCGGGATGAGCCGCAGCGCCTCGGCCATGATGTCGGCGTACGTGCGGTCGTCGAGCTTCGGGATCTGGATCATTCGCCGCTCGTTCCGTTGCTCTGTCGCAGGTAGAAGGGATAGACGAGATTGCGCGACACCTGCGTCGCACGCACGCGGTAGCGGATGACGATGTCGAGGCGGTTCGGCTCCTCGCGCGATGGCGCGCCCTCCACCTCGACGTCCTTGATGCGCGGCTCCCACTTCTGCAGCGCCTCCTCGCAGTAGTGCGCCGCCAGGCTCGCGGTGGCCTGGTTGTTCGGTGCGTAGAGCAGCTCGTGGAGCTCGCAACCGAAGCCGGGTCGCATCACGCGCTCGCCCGGCGCGGTCCCGAGAATGATGAAGATCGACTGCCGAACGAGCTCCTCGTGCTCGCTGAACGCGACGGCGCCCGAACGGTCGAGCTCGACGGGATACTTCCAGCCCTTGCCGAAGCGCGACATGCCTTAAATCCCGCTCGCCGTCGGGAAGCGTCCCTCGATGAAGTGACGGCAGGACGGACACTCGAGGCGGAGACCGGCCGGCGTGTCCTTCAACGTGATACCGACGGTCTGGCAGAACGGGCATCGGAGCTGCGCCGTCTTGCCCGCGGCCACGTCGTCGAGGACGTCTTGCCAGTAGATGAAGTCGTCATCGCTCATGAAGGGGCGTCCGTCGAGGACGGCCCCGCCTACGGGGGCTCACCGACGGGCGCTCTACAGTACGAGCACCGACGCGCCGTCGTCAAGCTGGCGCGGCGTCAGGAGGCGGGTGGGGCGTCGCTCTCCGTCCCGTCGCGCTTGGCGCGGAAGTCCGTCATGAAGCGCGCGTCCTCACCCGCCGAGCGATAGGAGTGGCGTACCCAGGTGAGGAAGTACTTGCCGTCGCAACGCGGATTGCCCGTGAGCATCTCGACCACGATGCCCGGCTTCAGGCGTGGATCTCCAGGGACACTGCCCGCCGCCTGCACGTAGGAGAGCTTGCGCTCCTTGAGAATGGACGCCGCGATCGCATTGCCCTCCTCCTTCGACGAGAACGGGATGTCGGTGCGCACTACCACCGAGTCCGGATACTTCTCGGAGATGGCCGACTTGCCGTCCTTCGCTGCGAAAGACTGCGAGCCGCTCGACTGCGCCGGCGCGATGCCGACGAGCTCCTTGCGCGTCTCGGGGTTGAAGCAGCGCACCTGCACCTGCGTCACCTGGCTGGCCGTGGACACGCTGGGCGCGAAGCGCTCGAGGGCGATCTTCCGGTTGCCCTTGTCGGTGGTCTGACGCGGAAGGTTGAGCACCAGTCGCAGACCGGACGGGGTGAGGTCGAGCTCGTGAAACAGGAGCTTCTTGTCCCGCACGAGCACGTGGCGTCCGGTCCGCGATGCACGATGCCGGATGAACTCGAGGTCGGTCTGGTTGTGCTGGTAAACGTGCGGGTACTTGATCTTCGGCTCTTCCTTGCCGTAGTCCGCCGTGAGCTTCAGAGCGGAGTTGCGCTGGAGCACCTGGTCGAGGATGTCCTTGTCGGTGACGCCATCGTCCTTCGCGTACGCGCACGAGCGCTTGCCCCGGGATAGCGCGTGCAGCGCGTTGAGGCCGCGGATGACGACATTACCGCCCGCCTTGCCCGTGTTCGAGAAGACTGGCTCGATACCCGTGAGCTCACCGACGAACGCGAAGTCCATGTCGTCGTTCTCGTGGCCGAGCTTCACGGTGAACGAATCCGTCGCCTTGATCTTCGGGCTGTGGGCCTCGGCGCCGACCTTGGACAGCGTGATCGCGCACATGTCGGGATGGTCGAGCTCGGACGTGATCACCAGATCGAACAGCTCTGTCTGCAGGATGATCTCCGAGCCGACCGTGACCTCGCTGTAGAACATCGCAGCGTTGCGATTGGGTTGTGCGTTGGCCATGGGCCGTTACCTCTTGTCGTCGATCGTGCGGCTTCAGATCTTCTTGGGACCGATGTGGTCCGGCACGAGCGGCACGTGTGGCGTGCCTCCCTTGTGTGCCGCGCCCGAGCCCGCGGAGCCGGAGCCCGGGCCTTGCGCCCCCGAGCCGCTATCGACGACGCCGTGAGGGCCGGCCGAGCCAGCGCCGCCGGCCCCCGAGCCCGACGAACCGTGGCCAGCAGAGCCGCTACCGCCGGAGCCGCCCGAGCTGCCGCTGCCTCCGGAGCTTCCGCTACCACTTCCGCTGCTCCCGGAGCCCCCGCCGCCACCGCTCCCGCCTGCGCCGGAGCTGCCGCCACCACTGCCACCGGCGCTTCCTGAACCAGCGCTGCCGGAGCTGCCGCCGCTGCCAGAGCTGCCGCCACCACTGCCACCGGCGCCCGAGCTGCCATTGCTACCGGAACCACCGACCCCTGCGCCGGCGTCCCCGGAGACGGGGAGGGGCTTGCCCCCCGAGCCGGAGCCCGCGGCGCCACCGCCTGCGGACCCTGCGCCGCCGGCGCCGGAGCCGTCGGTGCTGCCCGTGCCGCTCGGACCGGAGCTCGACCCGGGGCGCTGCCCGCCGCCCGAGCCGGGCGTGCGGCCATCTCCGCTCCCGGACGTGCCAGACGTGCCGCTCCCCGTGCCGGACGTGGCGTTCGAGCTGGTGGAGGGCTTGGTCGTGTCGAGGATGGTCGCGGAGCCCTGGGAGCTGGAGGACCCGGCGCCACCGGAGCTGCCTACGCCGATGCCAGAGGTCGAGTTGTGCGCGTAGCCGCCGTCACTGCTGACGGTCTGGTTTGCTTCGACGCCATAAACCGTTCTCCCGCTCGACGTGCTGACGGCGCCACCTTCGCTCGCGCCGAGGCTGAGCTTGGTGCCGTCCCGCTTGAGGCCGACGTTGATGCCGCCACCGACGGACCCGAGCCCGGTGCCAAAGCCGCCGCTCACCGACGCGAGGTTCACCTGGTCGCCGCTGGCGAGCGTGTTGAGCGCCGTGCCGACCTTGCCGGTGCCGAAGGCGTTGGTGTTGCCCGCCGAGGTGAGCACGCCGTCGAAGGCGCCCTTTTTGCCACCGGAGATGTAGCCCGCGAGCGCGGACTCGGCCATGTGCTTGCCGTGCTCGTCCATGAACTTGGCGACGCCGGCCTTCGGCGCCACGGAGCCCAGCGCCGATGTGGCTCCGCCCGTTGCCCCCGACGCCGCCCCCAGTACGGCGCCGAGCGCCGTCGAGGATGGCGCGGGCGTGCCGATGAGCGCGTTGAACGGGTCGTCCATTGCGTTCCCGCTGCCTGCGAGCGCCGCAGCTCCGAGCGCCTTCACCGCCTCGCCGGTCACCTTCGGATCCGACAGTGGATCGTCGGCCGCCATCTCGGCGGCGCTCAGCTCCGTCTGTTGCATGCTGATCGTGGCCTCGGCGCGGACCGGCGTACCGTCGGCGAGAAACATCGTGTACTTCTGCGAGAGCGAGGTGATGACGCCCTTGAAGCGAAACTTGCCCCACACGAACAGCACGCTCGGCGAGTCTGCTGCAGCGGGCGTGGCGGTCGCGGGCTTCGCGCCCGCTGCACCGCCCGAGCTCGTGCCCGAGGCGGCCGGCAGCGGCGGCTCTTTCACCTTCATGAGCTTCTCGAGCTTCGTCATGAAGACGGTCCGGACGCTCTGCCCGAGCTCGAAGGTGTCGAAGAACAGCGTCATGCCGAGCGTGAGGTTGTCGCCGCCCTTGTGCTGGACCTCGCTCACGTCGGATCGGTTCTCGGCCTGGCCGTAGTTCGCGGAGCGCTCGAGCGTGAGCTCTTTCGGGTTGAAGTTGACCTTCAGGACCTCGACTTCTTTGTCGGTCTCCGTTGCGGTCTTCGCCTTGTCGAGCGAGTAGAACGTCGCTTTCGCGAGTGAGTTGGCAAGAGCGTTCGTCGTCATCCTATTTCTCCCAGGTATCGCCCTTGTGCTCGGTGTACCGGCGCAGCTCTTCCATGAGGCGTTCGAACGCCCGCTCTGCAATCAGCTCGATCTCATGGTCGTTGTTCGTGGTGAAGCCGGCCTCGCCGCCGTGCGAGCTGCCGGGCTTGTGTCGTGCGTTGGCAGGTGCGAGGTCCGGGGCCGTGCCCTGCGTCGAGGCCGCAACTTGCTCGGTCGCAGACACGATAGAGATGAGCGTGAGGTCTGCCATCGTGAGGCGATCGTTCGACGGCTGCGAGGCCGCTGCGGACAGCGCGGTCACGAGGCTCTTCGTGGGCTGATCGGGGGCGCGCGCACTGACCACCGGCGAGACCACCCTGTTGAAGCTGGCCGCGCCGCCTGTGGTCTCGGCGCGAGAGGCCTCGATGAACGGCGTGACGAGCTCCAGCGCGGTGGACCGCGGGCCATGCTGCGCGCCCTGGAGCGACACCAGGCCCGGGCTGGCCCGAGGCGTGGGCGGGCTGCCGACGCCGCGCTCGACCAGCTGGCGGAGGTGACCCCACAGTGGTGCACCGACGGGAGCCGCAGCGCGACGCTCGGCCGCCTCGCTCGTGTGCACCAGCGAGAGCGGCGCGCCACCGATGGTGGGCATGGCTGTGCGCGCTACCATGCGATTGCCGCGCGGCATGCGACCGTCGGGTAAAAAAGCAGTCACCGCCGCCGAAGAGTCGCCCATGCGCTCCTCGTACCCGGCGAACGACAGGGTCAATGCAGCGAGCGCCGGAGCGCGCCCGGCAAGGCCCGGCCCAACTTCCTCGCCCTCGAATGTGGCCAGGGTCGCGGCATCGGCGGCGCGGCCGAGGATCGAGGCTTCTCGCGCGGTGCCGAGCGCGGATGAACCGCTCGGCCGGACCTGCGCCGCGCGGGCCGTGGAAGCGCCACCGACGGCGGCAAGCGGGAAGCGTCCGCCGCCGTCGACAAAGTTGCGTGCGACGTCCGTCCGGCTGGCGACGGAGCCACCCGCGGCGATCTGGTGTGCCATCGCGGTCGACGGGAAGAGCGAGAGCAGGATCCACTCGCTCGTGGACAGCCAAGGCCGCGCTGCATCGCGTGCGTGCATCGTCGAGCCGGGGTCACTGGACTGGCCGTCCCCGGGCACGTCGATGAGGAAGTCGCTCGCGAGTGCGCCGACACGCACTCCGACCTCACCGGCAACCTGCTCGCTGCGGCGGCCGAGCTGACCCATGCCGCCATGGCCGTGGCCGTCATCGACGCGCAAGTGGCTCGACGACCCGGACGGCGCGGTCCGGCCCCACTGTGCGGCGCCGAGCGAGAAGCTCGCGGACAGGTCGAGCGTGGTCGGCCGCGCGGACGTGAGCTCGACGTAGCGGCGCACGAACTCGCGCTGCAGCGACGGCGTGAGCGTGGACGGCCCCGCGCCCTCCGCGTCGGAGAGCACGGCCACCGCGATGCCGTCGGCAGAGGCGAACGCTTGCCCCGCTCCGGTCGAGCGTGAAGCAAGCGCGCGCGTCGCAGCGCTGGATGCCAGGGAGACCCCACCCGGCGCATCGACGGGCAGTGGGCGCGCAGCTTCGAGGAGCCGCGGGCCGAGCTGCGCATCGGCGAACGCGAGGAGCGCTGCAATGGACCCAGGCGCGACGGAAGCACCGAGCGCCGCGTCGCGGCTCGGTACATCAGCATAGCTCGACGGTAGGGAGTCGACTTCACGACGAGGCGCCGTGTGCTCGACTCCACGCCCGGTGGTCCAGCGTTCAGGCGCTACGAACGCCGGCTCGAAGCCTGCCCGACGCAGCGCTGGGCGATCTCCTTCAGCGGCGTTCGCCCGCGTCTGCGCTGGCGCAAAGCGTCCCGGAACGTCGAGAGAGCGCGCGTCTGCAACTCGTGCGGACGGTGCGGTGGCGACGAGGCTTCCGCCGGACGCGCGGCCGCCGACCGGGCTCCCCCACGGGTCGAGTGTCACCACGGTGAACGCGTCGGAAGACCAGCTCACCGCGCGCGGCGCCACGGCGGGCTCGAGACCGAGCTGGCGGTCCGCGCGCTGCTCGGCGAGCGTCGCGAGGAGCTCTGCGCGCTGCGCCAGCCGCCCAGGCATGAAGCGCGCGCCAGGGGCAAGACTTGCCGCGGCTGCGCTCGACGCCTCGTACCGGACGAACTCTCCGGCGATCGTCACATCGCCAGGGGCGCGTGCTCGGTCAGTCCCGGCCGTCAGCTCGAGGACCGACATCGCGCCGGCGCGCGAGGCCGCGGCGCTGGAGAGCGCGTCGACGGCAACCGCGCCGGTCTGCTGGAGGAGGACGGGCCCGGCGAGCCGCTCGATGAAACGCTGCAGGCGCGGCCACACCGTCGGAACGCCGGGAGGCAGCTCCGCCTGCACCCCGAAGCCGGACGGCAGTGCGACGCCGCCGGCACCGGGCAGGGACCCGAGGCCGATCGGGCCGAGCGCCGACCCTGCGAACGAGTGTCTGGCGAAGTCCGGCCCGGCAACGAGCGCGGCACCCTGCGATGGCAAAGCGCTCGACGCGCCGGGCTGCCTGGTCAGGACCGGAGCCGGAGCGGTCGTTTCGTGCGGCACGCCGGCACTGTCGGCGCCGGGCACGGCACGAGTCGCTGGCACGTCGACCACGCTGGCAGACTGCATCGCGGCCAGGACGTCGGCCTCGCGGGCTGCCACGACCAGCTGCGCCTCGAGCGCCGCGCCGAGTGGCGTGCGCGATACCTCTCTCGTCATCGCGCCCGGCTCACGGGTGACGGTCCCGGGCTCGAGCGCAACAGCGCGGCCGGCAGCGGCAGGCGGCGCGACCTGCGCGGGGAACCCGCTCGCTCGCACCACCGCTGTCGCACCTTCGGACCGTGTGACTGCGACGAACGCGCGCGACGTGAGCGCGTCCTGTCCGCGACCCGCCTGCACACCGTCACTCGGTGGCGCTTCGCTGCCCATGGCCATGGCCGCGCCCGCGTCGGTCCGGAGTGCCGCCAGCGCGAGGCGCTGCGACCGGAGCGGGGCCGGCCCCTGGTCCCGAGAGTCCGGGCGAGCGGGCTGCGGAAGGGCGCGATTCAGGCGAAGCATCTCGTCGACGCGACCGAGCTGAGCAACCAGCTGCTGCGTGAGTGAGATGTTCGAGGTCGGCGTGTCCAGCCGCTGCACGAACTCGTCGCGCACGAGCGTGTCGCGCACCACGTCGATGGCGCGGAGCTCCATGGCGGGCTGCGTGGGCGGGAGCGCAGGTACCGCCGGCATTGGGCTCCGGCGGGCATTCGCTTCGGGCTGGGCGGATAGCTCGTACGAGGGCGCAGGCAGCGCCGCGGCCGACGGCACGCGCGACTCGGGAGAAGATGCCGGGCGGTCCGGCGTACCGACCCAGGTCCTGAGCATCCGGTCCGAGAACGCGAGCGGCCCACGGGGCTGCAAACGCGCCAGCGGCGGTGTCGAGAGGCTTTGCGCGAGGCGATCTGCACCGGCGAGCGCGCGAGGCGCGAGCAGCCGGAGCGTCGACGCGTTGACCGCTTGATCACTCATGCGCGTGCCCTCGAGGAGTCATCTACTTCTTCTGTCCCAGCACGTTGACGGAGAGCCCACCCGTGCTCGCGGTCGACGACGAACCCGTCGAGCTCGAGGTGCTCGCGCTGCTCGAGGTGCTCGCGCTGCTCGAGCCGGCGGTCGAGCTCGTGCCCGACGTGGAGCCTGAGCCCGACAGCCCCGTGCTCGCCGGTGCGCTCGAGCCCCCGACGAGGTAGATGCCCTCGTGCACGATCTCGATCGACTCGATGGAGATCTCGTTCTTCGTCGCGTCGAGCTCGGGACCTTCCCACTTCGCGATCCAGCCCCTCTGGAACACCCACTTTGCCGACGTGCCGTTCGGCCCGATCTGACGCACGAAGCCGTCGATGCGACGCTTCCCGGAACCCTTCGTCTTCTCGGAGACGAAGTCGAGGTACATCTTGTAGAGAGGCGAGCTGGCGTTGCAGAAGCCCTGGCGCAAGACGAGGTTGGGGAAGGACGTGGGTCCGACGAGCTTGTGGACGTGCGTGTTCACCCCGCCCTCCTCGACCTCGTACACCTTGGTCTCCGACTTGAGCCCGCTCGCACTACGGAACGGATACGACACGCCACCGATGTCCACCTCGAAGTGGAACGCGGGGAAAGCGTCGATGCGCGTGCCGGGGTTCGCCATAGTTCCTCGTTTCCTTGATTCGGTGCAGCGGCGCCAACGTCGAGGTTACGGCCTCAGGCCGTCGCGCGCTCGTCGGTGCCGTTCTTTTGCGTGACGTGCATGATGACGTACTCGGCGGGCAGCGTCGGTGCGACACCGATTTCCATGGTGAGCTGACCCGCGTGGACCTGGTCCGGCGTGTTGATGCTGCCGTCGCACAGGACGTAGAATGACGAGTCCGGCGTCGGCCCTGCGAACGCGCCCTTGTTCCACAGGCCCTCGAGGAAGATCCCGACCTCGCGACTCAGCGTCTCCCACGTGCGGGGGTTGTTCGACTCGAAGACAGCCCACTGCGTGCCTCGTTCGATCGCCCGCCGCAGCATGATGAACAGGCGCCTGACGTTCACGAAGCGCCAGTTCGGGTCGTCGGCGAGCGTGCGGGCGCTCCACACGCGCACGCCCCGCCCGGGCAGCGTGCGGATCGCATTCACGGCCTCGGCGTTGAGCTGGCCGAGGTCGTCCTCTCGCAGCTCCAGGGACACGGCCGAGACGCCGCGAAGGATCTCGTTGCCCGGCGCCTTGTGCACGCCGAGCTCGGACTCGCAGCGCGAGTACACGCCCGCGATGTGCCCGGACGGCGGGACGAGCGTGCCGGCGCCCCCCGTCGACGAGGCGTCCGTGACGAGCCAGGGATAGTAGAGCGCCGCGTACGACGTCGAGACACGGCCTCGCCACTTTCGCACCTCGACGATGTCGCGCGTCGGCGGACCATCGAGGATAGCGAACCGGTCCTGAAGCCGCTCGCAAAGGAGAATCATCGCGTCCTGGATGCGCTGCACGTCGAGCGCAGCCTGCGGGCCGGGGCGCCGGAACGGAAGCATCGCGTCGGGAACGGCGATCATCGCCACCTCGTCGACGGCACCGAGTGACTGGAGGCCCGTGCGCTGGCCCGGCCCCTCGTCGACGCCGATGATGTCCTCGATGGTGAGCGCGTCGATGCCGTCCCGACCGCCCTCGAGCCGCGTCGCCGGACCGGACGCGGGGAGGCAGTGCGGCAGCGGCGAGCGCGATTGCAGATCGGTGATTGCAATGAGCTGCGAGCTCGCGTTGACGACGCGCGGAGCGTAGTTGCGGGACAGCGGCGAGAGCTGTAGCGCACGGAACGACTCGCGGCAGTCCCGCAGCGAACAGAACACATCGAACTCCACGACCTCGACGGTGGTGGGCCCCGACGCCTTGTAGTTGTGGTTGACGGGCGTCTCGGCGCCCCAGCGCACCACGCGGTCCTCGACCTCGTGCAGGATGACAAAGTCCTCGATCGCCTGCTTCTGGGTCGGGTCATCAGGGAGCGCGGCCTGGCTGCGGATGCGCACGAGCGCGCCGCGCTCGAAGCCACGGGTGGAGTTGACGCGCGCCTCACCGGTGCCGACGTCGAGGTCGAGCGTGAGCAGCGTGGAGGCGGCGATGTTCGTCTCGACGCGGATCCAGACGCTGTTCCCCCAGCGGCCTTCGTTCACGGCCTCGATGCGTAGCGTGGCATTGCCCCATCCGTCGAGCGAGGTGACGCCGGCGCGCTGGGCGTGGTCGGGGCCGACCTCGCGACCGCGCGCGCGATGAGCGACTCGCACGATGTAGCAGCTGTCGCCGCCATTATCGAAGAACCCCTGGACTGCGTGCTCCAGGTAACCGGCGGGCAAGGCGCCGTACAGGTTTCGGAACTCTTGCATGGAGCGGATGGCGACCGGCTCGTCGAGCGGACCGCGCTGGGCGAGCCCGACGAAGCCGGCGATGCGCGTGTTTGCCACGTCGAGCACGCGCGAGCGCGGCTCCTCGACGGCCGGGTAGACCCCGGGTGGCCTCAACTCGCGGTACGCGCGCATTGCCGACTCCTTCGTACTGCTTCAGCCCCGCTTGCGCGCTTCGTTGATTTCTTTGTTGATGCGCGCAATTTCGCGAAGCCAGATGTGTCGTTCGTCGTGCTCCATCGCCAGCACGTCGTCGAGCGACCAGTGAAAATGATACGCGATGTACGCTACCTCCTGGTAGATCTGCTCCAGGGGGTAGCTTGCTATCCCCCCTGACCGGATCGGCCATCACCTCCGAGCAGGTCGATGTCGAACTCCGTCGCACACGATGGGCACTTGGCGTGCACCTTGGGTGCGCCTTCCTCGTTGATCCGCCGGTAGAACTCCTGCAGATACGCGAGATCGGTGGAGAACAGGTTCTCGATGACGTCGGTGTCGATGAACTTGATGTCGCCGAGCTTGGTGATGACCCGGCTGAGCAGCACGATGACGAGGTACGCGCGGTTGCCCTGCACCCGGTAGTCCTGGAGCGGGACGATCTCGTCCTTCGCCGTCGCGAGCCGCATGACTCCGTTCTTGTGGAGGGTGCCCTCCTGATCGACGAAGCCACGCGGTAGCGTGAACGGGTATTCGGTCTGGAAGGCCATTTAGCAGATCACGACCAGACAGCGCTCGACGAGTACGCGAACGACATGTTCTCGCAGTACATCTCGACCTTCACGCGGCGGATGTTGTCGGACCCGGACTCGACCGAGTCCGTCGAGATCTTGAAGATGCCGAGGTGCTCGAAGTTGATGGTGAACAGCGTGGTCTTGAGGTCGGAGCTCAGGTACTCGAGCGTGCCGCCCTTCTCCATGCTGTCGCCGTTCTCGCCGTTGATGACGAAGCG
>JAYTLP010000333.1:0-2373 GCA_043729375.1 Myxococcales bacterium | reverse complement strand
GGCCCGTATTTCCTGCTCACGCGCCGCGGCAAGGACGTGAGCTACGACCCCCAGACCGCGTACCTGCGCGGTCACTCCGCGGACCCGGTGCAGGGCGGGACACTCGTGTACACCGACCGCAGCGTCTACCGGCCCGGCCAGTCCGTCGCGTGGAAGATCGTGGCGTACTCGGGCCGCCGCGAGGCCGGCAAGTACCAGGTGTCGGTGGGTCAGAACGTCACGGTGTCGCTCCTCGACGCCAACGGTCAGCAGGTCCAGAAGCTCGACGTGAAGACCTCCGCCTACGGCTCGGCCGACGGACGCTTCACGATCCCCACGGGTCGCCTGCTCGGCGGCTGGCGCATCAGCACGTCGATCCCGGGCAACCAGAACATCCGCGTCGAGGAGTACAAGCGACCCACGTTCGAGGTGACGCTGGAGCCGCCTGCCGCGCCGCTCCAGCTCAACCACCCGGCTCAGCTGAAGGGCGAGGCGCGCTACTACTTCGGGCTGCCCGTCACGGGTGGCACGGCGACGTACGTGGTCACGCGCGAGCCCGTCTACCCGCACTGGTGGGGCTGGTACTTCTTCGGGGGGCAGACGGCTGCGCAGACGGTGGCGCGCGGCACCAGCAAGCTCTCGGCCGATGGCAGCTTCGACGTCGCGTTCTCGCCGGAGGTCGCCGCGACGTCGGACCACGCGGTGACGTACCGGTACGCGATCTCCGCCGAAGTCACCGATGACGGCGGCGAGACCCGCTCGGCCCAGCGCAGCTACCGCCTCGGCTTCTCGACGGTGGAATCCACGCTCTCCGCCACGCACGGCTTCATCACCGCAGGCAAGGCCGACGCCCTGACGCTGCGTCGCACGGATCTCGACGGTACGCCCCGCGCCGGCAAGGGCAGCTACAAGGTGCTGCGGCTGCAGCAACCCGAGCACGCGCAGCTCCCGGTCGAGCAGCCGTCCGATAGAGCGACCGGTGAGTTCCAGCAGCGCCTCGGTGACGACGACCGCCGCTCGCGCACCGACGAGTCCTACGACCCGGCGCGCATGGTCGCGCGCTGGAAGGATGGCGCCGAGGTCGCGCACGGCGACGTGACGACCGAGGCCGACGGCACCGGCAGCATCAAGCTCCCTGCCCTTCCCGACGGCGCCTACCGCATCCGCTACGAGACCTACGACGACGCCCACCAGAAGAGCTCCACGTTCACCGACGTCATCGTGGCGGGCGACCGATCGCTCGCGGTGCCCGCGCTGCTCGTCCTCGACAGCCGCGTCGTGCACGTCGGCGAGACCCTGCGTCTCCTCGTGCAGAGCAGTCTGTCGGACCAGCGCGTGCTGCTCGAGACGCTGCGCGCGGGGGACGTCGTCGAGCGGCGCTGGCTGACCTCGCCGCACGAGATCGTCGAGCGCATGGTCACCGAGGCCGATCGGGGCGGGCTGTCGTTCTCGCTCATCGTCGTGCGGGACCACCAGCTCATGAGCCGCACCGAGCGCCTCTCCGTGCCGTGGGACAACCAGAGCCTCAAGCTCGCCTTCTCCACCTTTCGCGACACGATGCGACCCGGTGCGCACGAGACCTTCCGCATCACGGTCAAGGGCGAGGGCAAGAACACCGCGCTCACCGGCGGCGCGGAGCTGCTGGCGTACATGTATGATCGCTCGCTCGACCTGTTCGCGCCGCACGGCACGCCGCAGCCGCTGTCGCTGTTTCCGGACCGCAGCTACGCGTCCGACGTGCGCGCGACGCTCGGCACCGTGCACGAGTCGTACTTGCAGAGCAGCGGCTTCGGCGCCATCACCTCGGGCACGCAGCCCTCGCCCGATCGGCTCCACTTCATCGACGGCTACTCCATCGGCGGGATGGGCATGCATGGGTACGGCTTCGGCGAGGGAGGACGCATGCGGATGGAAGGCGGGGCCATGCCGATGACGCCGTCGCCCGTCGCCCGCGGTGCGCTGGACGAGAACGACAAGAGCAGCATGGCCGAGCGCGGGCCGCCGCCGAAGGCGCCCATGGCAGCGCTCGCGAAGAACAGCGCAGCCGACCCGGGCGCCATGAACGCAACGACCCCCGCGCCGTCCGCAGACGCACCGCTGCGCAGCAACTTCGCGGAGAGCGCCTTCTGGAAGCCGACGCTCGTGCTCGATGGCAAGGGCGAAGCGAGCTTCGACTTCGTGGTGCCCGACTCCGTGACGTCGTGGAACGTCTGGGTCCACGCGGTGACGAAGGACCTGCGCTCCGGCTCGATCGTGCAGCAGACGCGCAGCGTGAAGGACCTCATGGTGCGCCCGTACCTCCCGCGCTTCCTGCGCGAGGGCGACAAGGCTGCGCTCGAGGTGGTCGTCAACAACGCGGGCAAGACGAAGCTGGACGGGGTTCTGTCTCTCGAC
>JAYTLP010000332.1:0-2955 GCA_043729375.1 Myxococcales bacterium | reverse complement strand
GCTCGCTCACCGAGCTCGGGCGCGCGCTCGCCGCCACGAAGGCCACCGTCGACCTCAAGGTCGACGTACCGTTGCTCGGCATCAAGGCCGGCCAGCACGACGTGCAGCGGCTCGTGTACTGGAACATCGCCAAGCTGTTCTGGAACGAGGCGCTTGCCTTCGAGGAGAACGTCCACGTCAACTTCGACTGGTACCGCCCCCGCTACGCGCACCGCCAGACCGAGGCCCAGGTTCGCGAATGGTGCGAGGAGGCCCGGCTCGACATCCGTCGCCTGCACGACTCGGAGGCTGGCTACACCGTTCGAGCCGTGAAGCGCTGACATGTGCGGCTTCACCGGAGTGCTGCGGACGGACGGGCAGCCCGTAGCGGCGGGCACCGTCGCGAAGATGAGCTCCACGATCGCGCATCGTGGACCCGACAGCGACGGCGTGTGGGCCGAGGGTCCGATCGGCCTCGGCCATCGGCGCCTCTCGATCATCGATCTCTCGGCGAGCGCGCACCAGCCGATGACGAACGAGACCGGCGAGCTGGTCATCGTCTACAACGGCGAGGTCTACAACTTCCAGGCGCTGCGCATGGAGCTCGAGACGGCGGGCCACCGGTTCCACTCGCACTCCGACACGGAGGTCGTGGTCCACGCCTACCAGGAATGGGGCGCGGCCTGCCTCGAGCGCTTCAACGGCATGTTCGCGTTCGCCATCTGGGACAAGCGCAAGAAGGAGCTGTTCGTCGCGCGCGACCGCTTCGGGGTCAAGCCGATCTACTACTTCTGGGACGGCGCGAAGTTCCTCTTCGGCTCGGAGATCAAGGCGATCCTCGCGCACCCCGGCGTGCGGCGCGCCATCTGCTACCCGGCGCTCAACGAGTACTTCTCGTTCCAGAACATCCTCACCGATCTCACCCTCTTCGACGGCATCAAGCTCCTGCCGGCGGGTCATCACCTGACCATCCGTGAGGGGTCGACGACGGGGCCGGTAGTCTGCAGGTACTGGGACTACGAGCTCCGCTCGAGCATCACGGACATCAGCCTCGAGGAGGCGAGCGGCGAGCTCTCGCGCCTCTTCACGCAGGCGGTCACGCGTCAGCTCGTCTCCGACGTCCCGATCGGCAGCTACCTCAGCGGCGGCATGGATTCGGGCTCGATCACCGCGGTGGCGAGCAGCCAGCTCGGTCGCCTCATGACGTTCACGGCGGGGTTCGATCTCTCTTCCGCCTCGGGCCTCGAGATGGGCTTCGACGAGCGCGGCGACGCCGAGTTCCTCTCGAACCTGTTCAAGACCGAGCAGTACGAGATGGTCATGCACGCGGGCGACATGGAGGCGGTGCTGCCTTCGCTCATCCGCCACCTCGAGGATCTGCGCGTGGGCCAGTGCTATCCGAACTTCTACGTCGCGCGCCTCGCCGGCAAGTTCGTGAAGGTGGTGCTCTCCGGCGCCGGGGGCGACGAGCTGTTCGGCGGCTACCCGTGGCGCTACCGGCGCGGCATCGACAGCACGGACGCCGCCTCGTACCACAAGAACTACTACGAGCTCTGGCAGCGCCTCGTGCCCGACGAGGAGAAGCATCTCCTCTTCAACGAGCCGACGTTCCGTCAGATGTCCGGCCACTCGACCTTCGAGACGCTGAAGAGCGTCTTCCGCAAGGACATGCCGCTCGAGACGCGCGCCGACTTCATCAACGCGTCGCTCTACTTCGAGCTCAAGACGTTCCTCCACGGGCTGCTCGTCGTCGAGGACAAGATGAGCATGGCGCACGGTCTCGAGACGCGCGTGCCGTTCCTCGACAACGACCTCGTCGACTTCGCTTGCAAGCTCGCGCCGCACTACAAGATCGACCTCGACGACGCGCCGGTCTCGATCGACGAGAACGATCAGACGCGCAAGCTCCAGCCCGACATCCGACTCGGCACCGGCAAGCGCGTGCTCCGCTCGGCGATGATGAAGATCATCCCCCCGCAGGTCACGAGCCGCGTGAAACAGGGCTTCAGCGCGCCGGACGCGAGCTGGTTCCGTGGGCAGAGCATCGATTACGTCAACGACCTGCTGCGAAATCGCCGCGCGAACATCTACGACTACCTCGGGTACGAGTACGTGAACGCCAAGCTCGACGAGCACACGAGCGGCAAGCACAACCACCGCCTCTTCATCTGGTCGCTCCTCAGCTTCGAGTGGTGGCTCAAAGAGTTCATGCAGTGATGGACCAGCCCGGCGTGTCGAACGAGGAACGTGAGCGATGGATGGCGGGCGCGCGCGCCAGCTTCCAGCAGCTGACGGCCGAGTTCCGCGCCCGGTTCCAGCGCGATCTCCCGCTCGACGAGCTGCTGTTCGATCGCTGGGAGCGCGCGAAGAGCCTCGGCTTCGGCGCGAAGACGAGCATCTACCAGAACAGCTACGTCTACGGCGACGTGAAGGTCGGCGAGAACACGTGGATCGGACCGTTCACCCTGCTCGACGGCTCCGGCGGCCTCACCATCGGCAGCAACTGCAGCATCAGCGCGGGCGTGCAGATCTACAGCCACGACACGGTCAAGTGGGCGGTCTCGGGCGGCAAGCTGCCCTACGAGCGCGCCGCCGTGACCATCGGCGACTCGTGCCACATCGGCGCGACGGTGGTGATCACGAAAGGCGTCACCATCGGCGCGCATTCGGTGGTCGGCTCGTGCGCGTTCGTGAACCGTGATCTCCCGCCGTACACCGTCGCGTTCGGCGTCCCGTGCCGGCCGCGCGGCCGCGTCATCATCGAGGACGACGGCACGGTACGCCTCGAGATGGACGACAAGTCCCTGACGGGTCCGCCGTGATCGCGATCGTCGACTACGGCATGGGCAACCTCGGATCGATCTTCAACATGCTGAAGAAGCTCGGGATGCCCTCGAAGATCACCTCCGACCGCGCGGAGATCACCGCCGCCGACAAGCTGATTCTCCCCGGCGTCGGCGCGTTCGACACGGCGAT
>JAYTLP010000331.1:0-8718 GCA_043729375.1 Myxococcales bacterium | reverse complement strand
GGCGCGCGTTTGCCGGTGACCGTCACCTTCGTGAACCGCGAGCGCCTCGACGCCAGCGTGGCCGACGGCAAGGGCGTCATCACGACGACCGGTCACTTCGGCGCCTGGCAGCTCATGCCCTACCTCCTGCGCAGTCGCCACGACGCGCCGCCGGTGACGATGGCGATGGCCGAGGAGCCCAACCGCCGCGTCTCCGACTTCGAGCGCGAGGTGCGCAGCCAGTTCGACATCGTCTACACGACGGCGTCGCCGTTCGCGCTGCTCGACCTGCACAAGGTGCTGCGCAACGGCCAGGTGGTCGGGATGCAGCTCGACCGCCAGGTGGGCGCGGGCCACATGCCACTCCCGTTCTTCGGCAAGCCAGCGAGCTTTCCGATCGGCGCCGTCCTGCTCGCGCGCCTCGCGCAGAGCCCGATCGTCCCGGTCTTCGCGGTGTACCCGGACGGCGATCGTTCGCGCGTCGAGGTGCATTACGAGGAGCCCATCCACGTCGCGCACTCGCGTCACAAGAAGGCAGATCTTCACGAGGCGCTGGAACGGATCGTCGAGGTCTACGAGAAGTGGGTTCGCCGCTACCCGATGCAGTGGTTCAACTTTTACGACTTCTGGGCACCCCCGACCGTTCCCAGCGCCACGTGAGCCGCGCGCGTTACGCGGTCGCGCACCGCGTCCCAGCGCTCGCCGGACGGTACGCTCTCGACGAAGATGCGTGAGAGCGCCGCCGCGTCGAGCTCGTGCAGCGCGGCGTAGAGGCCCCGCGCGTAGCCCTCGGGATTGCTCGGGAGCACGACGACGTGCACGCCCGCGCTCCGCGCCGCAACGGCGTGCTCATCACCGCAGAGCAGCGCGCCCTGTCCGACCCGCCACGGCGGCGGGCTCGAGAAGAGCGACGTCGGCGCACCGGGCGCGTAGTGCCTCGCATCCAGGCCCGGCGAGACGCGCGCCTCGTCGTGCGCGACGGTACTCGGGCCGACCCCGATGCCGGGAAGGAGCGCGCGCAGCGTCGCGAGCGAGAGCGGCCCTGGTCGGAGCATGCGTGGCGCGCCGGTGAGATCCACCACGGTGGACTCGATCCCGCTGTCGCTCGGGCCGCCGTCGAGGACGAGGTCCACTGCCTCACCGAGCGAGCGCACGACGTGGGCAGCCGTGGTCGGAGAGACGTGCTGGTAGCGGTTCGCGCTCGGAGCCGCGATCGGGGCACCGAGCGCCGCGATGAGCGCGCGGGCCACCGGGTGCGCGGGCGCACGCACTGCGACAGTGGCGAGCCCGCCCGACAGCGCCGCGGGGGCACCCAGCGCGCGCGGCAGCACGACTGTGAGCGGCCCGGGCCACAGCGCATCCGTGAGCACGCGCGCGCGCTCGACATCGTCCGCGACCGCCCGCGCACCGTCGAGGTGAAGGACGTGCGCGATGAGCGGGTGCGAGGCGGGGCGACCCTTCGCGGCGAAGATGCGTGCGATCGCGGCCTCGTCGAGCGCGTGAGCGCCGAGGCCGTACACGGTCTCGGTCGGGAGCGCGACGAGGCCGCCACGGCGCAGCAGCGCGGACGCTTCGTCGATTGCCGCCCGCGCTGCGGCGAGCGCCGCTGCGGACGCGTGCGGATCGACCAGCGCCCGCACGTCGAGGACACGCGGGCTCATCCCGGCGGCGACCGCCACGCGCCGTAGGCGACGAACACACACCCCACGATGGACACGAACATCCCGAACGCACCCGCGTAGAACGGCCTCAGCACCCAGCTGCGGCGCTCGTCCGGAATACGGTCGTGGAGCCGCGTCGGGTACAGCCACCACGTGCGTGGAAGCGCTCCCGAGCGCAACAACGTCGAGCGCAGGCGCAGGTGGTACCAGAGCCCGCTCGGGAGCGAGAGCAGCATTCCCGCCGCGACGAGGATGCCGCCGCCACCGAGCAGCCAGTCCCACGGCACACGCGAGAGGATCGCCGCGCCTCCAACGAGCCCGACCAGCAGGCCGACCACGAGGCCCAGCTCTGCCACGGCTACGGCTTTCGGTACCAGGTGTCGAGCAGCTTGCCGACGAGCTCGGGGTCGTCGAACTCGATCCCGACGCGATGGCGGCCACTGTCGCCGGGCAGGACGCGACGCACGCTCGCATCGAACCGGCCGCTGCCGCCGGGCCACTCGAGGCACACGTCGAGGAGGCTACCCAGACGCGGCTGGGCCTCGCCCGCAGCAAGCTCGACCTGGAGGCCGCCGAGGGAGAAGTCGACGATGCGCTCGATCTCGACCTTGGCCTGCCCGCTCTCCGATGCGGCAAGGCGAATGTTGGTCGCCTCGACCTCCACGCGCGGAAACTTGCGACGATCGCTGACCGGGAGCGGGGGCGGGCTGGGGACCTTGCTCATGCCGATACCAGCGTAGCCGCATTCTCGACGGCCCGCGCTGCTTGTCGCCCAACCTCGAGGCCGCTATAGGGTCACGTCATGCAAGGCGGCACAACGGACGGAACCGCGCCGCTCGCGCGACAGCTCTGGTTTCAGCTCGTCGTGGCGGTCACGGTGGGCGTGCTCGTGGGTCATCTGTTGCAAGCGCGCGCGGCGGCGCTCGGCGAGCTCGGCACGACGGTCGTGCGCTTGCTGAAGGCGCTCGCCACGCCACTGGTGTTCTTTGCGATCGTAGACGCCGTCGCACGCTCGCCGATGACCGGCAAGATGGGCGCGCGGCTCCTCGCCATCTGCTTCACGAACACGCTCGTCGCTGCGCTGCTCTCGATCGGTCTCGGGCTTCTCATCGCGCCCGGCCTGCGCTCGTCCGGCATCGTCATCGCGTCGACCGCTCGGACCGCAGCCCCAGGCGTCTCCGCACACAACGTGCTCGACGCGATGTTCCCCGAGAGCCTCGTCAGGCCCTTCGTCGAGAACCAGGTGCTCGTCGTGGTTCTCCTCGCGTTCGCGGTCGGGCTCGCGCTGCGCAAGATGCTGTCGAGCGAAGGCGCGCCCGGTCAGCTGCTCGCAGGGCTCGTGTCGGAGGCGCTCCTGATCTTCCAGGTCCTCCTCGGCTGGGTCGTGCGCGTGGTGCCGCTCGCAATCTGCGGTGTGGTCGCCGGGGTGGTCGGCACGATGGGCGTGGACATCTTCCGCAAGCTCGCCTGGCTGGTTGCAACCGTGTCCCTCGGCCTCGTCCTCCACGTCGTCGTCTACTACTCGCTCCTGCTCCGGATCGTCGGCAAGCGGCCGCTGGCGTTCTGGCGCGCGTGCTCGGAGCCGCTGCTGACGGCGCTCTCGACGGGGTCGAGCCTCGCCACGCTGCCCGTCACCTTGCGCACGCTGGACCGGCTCGGCGTGCGGCCCGCTGCGAGCCGGCTTGCCGCCTGCATCGGCACCAATTTCAACAACGACGGCATCATGCTCTACGAGGTGGTCGCGGCGATCTTCATCGCGCAGCTCACCGGTCACTCGCTGTCGGTCACGGCGCTCGTGCTGCTGTGCGCCACGTCCGCGTTCGCAGCAGCGGGCATCGCGGGCATCCCCGAGGCGGGGCTGGTGACGCTCACGCTCGTTCTCGAGGCCGCGCACCTGCCGACGGAGCTGGTTCCGATCCTCCTCACCGTCGACTGGCTCCTCGGCCGCCTGCGCGCGACGACCAACGTGGCGAGCGACCTAGTGGTGTCGGCGATGCTCGACGCGTCGTCGGCTCAGTTGATCTCGATCGACGCGACGTAGTTTGCCTTGTCGCCCGCGGCGTCACGCACGGTGATGGCCATCAAGTACCCGCCGCTCTTTGCAGAGCTCGTGGCCCCCACGGTGAACGGGATCGTGTCGCCCGCCTTCGCCGTGCCGGACGAGGGAGTCACCTTGATCCCGCTGCCCGGCGAGAATGCGAGCGTCCACGTGATCGAACCCACGTCGCCGAACGAGAACGGAAGAAACTTCGCGCTTGCCGTCCCTCCGATCAGCTTCGTCCGGTTGACGACGATGTCGGCTGGCGTGATGGCCACGTTGAAGAACGGCGTCGCGCTGGGCTGACAGAGCACCTGGTCTCCCGCGACGGCCGCGGCCTGCGAGTACACCGTGGCCACGAGGTACGTGGTGGCAGGCGCAGCGGCCACGCCAGGTGCGGTCACTCTGGCGTTCTCGAACACGCAGAGGTCGGCGTTCTCACCCCCGAGCGGCGACGTGCGAGTGGCCCAGCCGGGGTCCGAGAACGGGAACGGATCGCTTTGCGCCTCGGCAGCCTCGTGGCTGATCGTGACCGTCAGATCGTCGAACGCGATCTTCGAGTCCAGCGCGGAGCCCGCGCACTGCAAGTTGACGGCGTAACTGATCTTCTGGCCGGCGATGAGGTTCGTCTCGCTGTGGTAGCCGCCGTAGACGTCGCAGCCGACCTGGCCCTGCAGCGTGGAGTGCAGGGTCCTCGGCGGCACGAAGAGCAGCAGCGTGTTCGCGTTCGGTGTGGGGATGACGCCGTCCGTGATCATCCCGCTGATGAGCGCCGTGAGCTCGTCGTCGTCGAGCGAGGTAGGCGCCGGCTTGTTCATGACCACGACGCCCTTCGAGACGCCAGGCGCGGCGCCGTACTGCGTGAGCGTCCGGGCCCACCAGTCGCTCTGCACGAGGAACGCGACAAACGTCTCCACCTTCGCGCCGAGCGCCTCGTCTCCCGGCCACACCACGGTGTAGGTCTCCACCGCGGCGATCGTCGGTCCGCCGAAGTTGTCGAGCCGGAGCGCCGCAGGGTGCTCGGTCGGATCGCGCGGCGGGAACGAGAAGTCCAGCGGCTCGGCCATGTCCACCCGGGCCACCTCGAGGTCGACCGGCACGTCGAGATCGTGCGAACCCGCCTGGGTCGCGTGGTGACTGCAGCCAGCCAGACCGGAGAGGACCGTGAACACGAGCAGCGAACGAATCATGGTGGAAGAGCCTCCATGCTCGTTCGGGTGCAACCCGGGCTCCACGCCGGCGCGCGGGACAGATCGAGGACTTGTCGCGTCACCGGCGGGCGCTCGCCGGCAAAAGGCGACGGCGAGCGTGTACGCCGGCTGTTCGAGCCGCCGCACGGGTACGCTGCACCCATGCGCGCGCTCCTTGGCCTTCTCGTGCTCGTCGGCTCGAACGCCTGGGCCGATCCGCGCATCGGCGACCGCGCGCCCGCGCTCGGCGGCCTCGACCTGCACGGCGACGCGGTTGCCTGCGTTCCGGGTCACATCACCCTCGTGGACTTCTCCGCGACGTGGTGTGGTCCGTGTCACGCCGCGCTCGCAGCGCTGCTGCCTCTCGTGGGAGCAAACGTCGATCTCGTGGTGGTCGATGTTGGTGAGGACCAGGCGACCGTGCAGCGCGCGTACGCGGACCGGACGCTCCCGCTCTCGACGAGGGTGGCCCTCGATGTCGATGGCGCAGCGGCGAAGCGCTGGGGCCAGCATCGCTTACCGACCACGTTCGTCGTCGATGGTTCAGGGGTGATCCGCTTCATCAATCGCGGGTACGGGCCAGGCTACGGCGCGCGCATCGCGCAGCGCGTCGCGGCGCTGCGCTGAGCGCAATCGCAGAAGGCGCGTGCACGCAGCGCCGCATCCCGGCCGCGGACCTGCCAGCCCTTCAACATGGCCTCCACTTCAGATGCTGGCGCGCACCTTCGAGCGCCCCCACTCGCGTGGGAAGTCCTTCATGCCCGTCGTGAGATCGCGCACCGGTTACCCGAGGACGGCGCGCGCATCAAGGCTTTCACCCTGCGAGATGAGGTTGTGCGGTACCAGGGCCACCCGACGGCCCCGCTCACACGCGGCGAGCCGACGACGGTCACGTGCGCATCGGGCAGATCACCGGAGCGGTCTTCACTTGCGTGCCCACAGCGCGGGGGCGAGCACGAGCGCGGCCGCGAGACACGTGAGCTCGCCGATGATGGCGAGCTGGGCGAACGAGCGTAGTGCCTGGTTGTCGGCGACGAGCAGCGTGGCGTAGCCGAGGATGGTCGTGGACGAGGCAAGCAGCACCGGTGGTCCGACCTCGGCCATCGCAGCAAGGACATCGCCGCGGCGCAGACGCAGGCGCTCCTCCACGTTGATCGCGTAGTCGATGCCGATGCCGAACGTGGTCGGCAGCGCCACGAAGTTGAAAAAGTTGATCTTCTCCCCCAGCGCCGCGGCGATCCCGACCATCCACACGACACCCAGCAGCAGCGCGAGTGAGACGCGCAGGAACGACCCGAGCCGACGAGTGAACAGCGCGAGCACCACGAGCACGAGCACGGCCGCCGCAGCCGTGAGCCTGCGCGCGTCCTTCGCCACTGCGCGCAGCACGTCGGCGAGGACCACATTCTCGCCGCTCGCATGGATCACAACCCCGGACGGAAGCGCGATGCTGCGGATCGAGTCCGCGAAAGCGAAGAGGTTCTCCTGGATCTCCTCGTGGTGCGGCTCGAGGAACGCGAGCTTCCCGAGCGAGCCGTCGCGCTCGGTGAAGGGCTCGACGAGCGTGCGCGGGAGATCGGTCGCCACGGGTGGCGGCTCGTCGAGGGCAATGCGGAGCTGAGCTATCAGCGGGCGGTCGGCCGGGTCGAGCAGCTCCTCGTGAACTCGCCCGAGATCGTGTCGCAGCTGCGCGAACAGCACGGCGCGTGCCTCGAGCTCCGACGGCAACAGTGACTGCAGCGAGAAGCAGCGCCTCATGAAGCGCCCCTGCGTCGCCGCGCTGATCTTGCGCAGGGCGACACACGCTTGCTCCGCCTCCTCGGGTCCAGAGGTGGGGATGACGGCCGGCGAGGACGAACCCGTATCCATCTTGCGGAGCCGCGCATCGAGCTGCCTCATCGCGGTGAGGGACTTGCTCTGGGTGCCGAGCTTCGCGTAGCTCGACTGAAGGTAGTCGTGTCTGCGATGGAACATCGCGCCCACCGACAAAGCGGAGAGCAGCGCGCAGATCGCGTAGACCCACGTCGCGTGGCGCGACACGGGGGCCGCGATCGCGCGCACGAGCCATACGAGTGGCTGCCACGCGCGCCGGGGCGCGTACGTCCGGTCACGGTCGAAGAGGGACAGCATCGCCGGCACCACGGTGAAGGTGGCCACCCAGCAGGCGACGATGCCGAGGCCTCCGATCCACCCGAACTGGTGGAAGCTCTCGACCGTCCCCGCCGACAGGACACCGAAGCTCACTGCCGTGGCGGCGGCCGCGATGGAGGTGGCCCGGAGCGTCGTCCCGATGGCGGCGCGCAGCGCGTCGTCGAATGCGCGTCCCGCCCTGCGCAGCTCGTTGTACCGCGCGAGCAGCAGCACTCCGTAGTTGATACCGGTGCCCACGATGATGCTGCCGAGGAACGCGGTTTGCGCGTTCACGTGGCCGATCCACAGCGATGCGAACGAGAACGCAACGGCAGCACCGACCAGCAGCGCCAGCGAAAGCAGGAGAATCTCGCGCACGCTTCCGAAGTACAGCCATACCGCGCCACCGACGAGCAGCACGACCAGCAGCGCGGTACCGAAGATGTCCCGGCGGATGGATTCGATTTCCGCGAGCGCCGAGGGGATGGAACCCGTGAAGCCCGCGATGGTGACGCCGTGCTCGAGTGCCCCCGTGCGAGCCACGATGCGACGCAGCCGATCGAGGAGCTGTCCCGACGCAGCGAGGTCGAAGGAGTTGGCAGCGGGACGCAGAAAGATCACGCCGAGGTGGCCCTCCTCGGTCATGAGAAGGCCGGTCCAAGGATCCGCGGTGTTCTGCGGCGCGACGGCCTGCTTCGTCGCGCGGATGTCGTCGGCGAGCTGCCTCGCCCTCTGGTGGGGCGGTCCGTCGTCGAGGTCGACGAACGCCGGGTTGGTGCGGACCGTCTCGTCCTCCACCACCTCGGCGAGCCGCGTGCTCCAGCGCTGGAGGTCGGTGAGCGGCACATAGAACGCCGCATACTTCTCGTAGTAGTCGTCGACCTCCTTGCGCTGGTACTTCAGCGAGACGAGGTCGGTCCCAAGGTCGATCCGGAGCGCCTTGACGATCCGCGGGATGTACGCGCGCAGCGAATCAGGCTCGCCCGCCAGCGCGAGGGCCACGGCGCCAGTTCCGCCGACCCGCTTCGCGATGGCTTTCAGCTGGGTGACACTCTCCGCGCCGGGCGGCAACAGCTCGGAAAGGTCGGTCTGCAGATGAAGCCGCGCTGTGAGCGCCGCTCCGGCGACGACTATCGCGATCGCGATGCCGACCACGAGCCGCGCATGGCGTGTGACCGAGCGCGTGAGCAGCTCGGCGAGGTCGCCGGTCCTCAATGGAGCACCCGCTCGTACAGGTCGACGCCGTCGATCGTGCTCACCCATCGATAGTCTTTGGCCACGAAGGCGCGCAGCAGCGGATAGTCGCGCATCGGGTAGCGGCCATAGTCGCGCATTCCGGACGGTGAGGTGTCGAGGACGAGCGCGGGTGGGTGCGCTTGCACGTCATCGAGCCACATGCGCCACGCGCCCGGCGTGATGAACGCGGCCGTCTGCGGCCCCACGGGTCTGCCCGACGAGTAGCCCGTAAGAAAGTTCGAGTGCACGAAGCGAGACGCCGAGCGACGGTCCGCGGCCCACAGCACCTCGGGATAGTTACCCCAGATCTCGACGCGGTCGTCGGGTCCGGTGCGGCGGGCGACCTCGGCGGCGAGCGGACGGTAGTCGGGCATCGAGTGCAGTTGGCGTCCCCAGAAGCCGAGCATCGCGAACACGACAGCGGCGAGCGCAGTGTACGCGACGATGCGACGCTGCGTCACGACGGGCATCTCCGGGAACGCGG
>JAYTLP010000330.1:0-5496 GCA_043729375.1 Myxococcales bacterium | reverse complement strand
CGTGAGCAGCGTTGCGACGAACACGCGCGGCGCTGTCGCCTCTTCGTGCACGCGACGCAGCACACGGTAGAGCAGCGCACCGACGAGCAGCCCCGCGAGGAGGCAAGCGGGTGCGGCCAGCGCCGCGTTGAGCGCGCGGGCCACGGGCGTCATGCGCGGCCGCGAGAACAGGTAGGCCACGTCGAGCGCAACGAAACCTGCGCCTGCGTACGCTGCTACGACCAGCGCAGGCAGCACGACGAGCGGCGCGGTCGGGCGCGGATCGACTCGCGGCCCGAACGGCAGCACCGCCGACAGCGGGCCCGCCATCAGCGCCACGAGACACAGCGCGAGCAGGAGCAGGCCAGCCGCCGTGGCACCCGTCACGGCGGCGATGAGCATGTGGTTGTGGAAGAAGACGAAGTAGCTCTCCGCAATCGGCCGCAGCAGCGCACCGACGCCGACGAGGAGCGTCACCGTGAGCGCGCCGTAGGCCGCGACGCGGGCGCCGGGGCGCGCGTGCACGCCGAGCGCCGCGCCAACGTCGCCGAGCTCGAGCGCCGCGAGTAGCGCGCCCAGCACGACCCCGAGCACGAGCCCCGAGAGTCCGTAGAGACCGACGAGAAACGCGAGCAGGCGCCAGCTCCCCGTCGGCAGGAAGGTCGCTGCGCCGGGCAGTGCGAGCGCGTGATCGAGCAGCGCAGCGACGGAGCCGGCGAGCGCACCGGCGAGGGCGAGACGGGGGACCATGAAGGTGCGCGCATCTTGTCCGACGGCATGCGAGGGGTCAACGCGGTTGCTGCCCTTCGCCATGTCCGCCACACTGAAAAACGATGTCCCGGTCCGGCGCGCGCTGATGGAGCTGCTCTTTCTTGCCGTCGCGGCGTCGGTGAGTGCGGCGTCGCTGATGCTGTGGTCGCAAGCCCGCCGGGTGAGGGACCGAAAGGCGTTGCCGGCGTCAACGGCCGATCGCACACCGTTGACGCTACAGGTCGGCGATGTGGTCACGCACCTCGATCGTGACTTCCTCGTCGAAGGTGCGCTGCTGCTGTCCGAGAGCCCGCGCGCGGCGCGGCTGTTTCGTCTCATCGATGGCGCCGCCGAGCGCTTCCTCTACGCCACCAGCTCGAGCGACGATGCCTGGCTGCTCGAGGAGACGAGCGCACTGCCGGAGGGACGCCCCGAGCTCGTGCGGGGCACCGAGGCGCTGCGCGTCGAGCGTCGCTGGCGGGCATCGGCGCTCACCGTGGGCCGCATCGGCAAGCGCACCTTCGACGCGGACGTGCAGGTCTACGAGTACATCGGCGGCGACAGGCTGCTGCTGCTGCTCGACGGCCCTGCGCGCTCGGTCGGTTTCTCGGGCCTGCGCCTCCTGCCCCACGCGGTGGACATCCTGCCGGGTCCCGGGTGATGCGTGGCTCTTTCGTCCCATCGGCGACATCATACCGGCGATGACGCGCAGACTTCTCGTGACCGGGGCCAGTGGTTTCGTGGGCAAGGCGGTGCTGCCCGGTGCGCGGAAGGCGGGCTGGAGCGTGCGCGCCATGAGCCGCAACCTGCACGCGGCCTCGCCGGGCATCGAGTGGGTGCGAGGGGACATGGGCGACGTGGCGTCGCTCGATCGCGCCATGACGAGCTGCGACTCGGCGCTGTACCTCGTGCACTCCATGGGTAGCGGAGCAGACTTCGCACGCAAGGAGCGGGAGGCAGCGCAGCGCTTTCTCGACGCGGCCGTGCGCGCGGGCCTGCGCCGCATCGTGTACCTCGGCGGCATATCGCCCGCGGGGGAGCCATCGGAGCATCTGCGCTCAAGGCTCGAGGTCGGGGAGATCTTGCGGTCGGGGGGCGTCGAGTGTGTCGAGCTCCGCGCCAGCATGATCGTGGGGGAGGGCAGTTTGTCGTGGGTCATCGTGCGCGACCTCGCCGCACGGTTGCCGTTCATGCTGCTGCCCTCGTGGCTGCGCTCGAAGACCGAGCCCGTCGCCATCGAGGACGTCGTCGTCGCGTTGACGGCCGCGCTCGACCTGCCGCTCGCCGGCAGCAACGCGTGGTTCGATATCCCCGGGCCCGAGGCGCTGTCCGGCAAGGAGATTCTCGAGATCGTGTCGGACGCGCTCGGGCTCCACCGTCCGAGGATGGTCGAGGTCCCGCTCATCACGCCGAAGCTGTCGTCGTTCTGGGTGCGGCTCGTGACGCGCGCCAAGTGGAAGGTCGCCAAGCAGATCGTGCTGGGTCTCACCAGCGACGTGCTCGCGGAGAGCAGCCGCTTCTGGTCGCTCGTTTTCCACGAGCAGCGATTGTCGCTCGCGGAGGCGGCGCGCAACACGGTCGCAGCCGAGCGTCAGCACGGCCCCGTTCCGGGTCCGTGGGGCGCCGTCGAGCGTTTGCTGCGCAAGCCGCACCATGCTTCCTGAGCGCCGCCACGCACTGACGCTCACGCTCGCGTGCGTCACGTTCTGGTGCTGCGCCGCCTTCGGCGCGCGCTGGCTCGGCCAGTGGATCGCGCTCGGGGGGATCGCCGTCGTGCTGGCGCTCGGCAGCCTCGTCGTGGATCGCGCGGCGAACCTGCGGCTGTTCCGCTCGCTTTGGCCCGACACGCCGAGGGAAGCGCTCGTCGGCCTCTGCGCGGGCATCGTGGGTGGCGTCGTGATGACGTTCGCGACGTATGCGCTCTACGAGCCGGTCGTGCGTGCGGCACCACTCTTCTTCCACGATGTCGGCCATCTCTACGGCGTGTTCGTGGCGCTCCCCACCTGGGCCGCGACGCTCATCCTTGTCCCCATCATCGCTTGCGAGGAGCTCGTGTGGCGCGGCGTCGTGCAGTCCACCATTGCGTATCGCCTGTCACCGGCTGCCGCTGCTGCGCTCACCTGCGTCGTCTATGCGCTGGCGCACGCGCCCGCCGGCTCGCCAGTGCTCACGCTCGCCGCGTTCGGCTGCGGTCTCGTGTGGTGCGCGCTCCGGGGGCTGACCCGTGGCCTCGTCGCGCCACTCGTCGCGCACCTCGTGTGGGACTTCTCGGTGCTGCTCTTGCACCCGCTGGCGGCGCCGGTCGTCAAGCTCTGACGCCCACCGCTGCAGCGCCGCTCCAGGGGTTCGATCAGCCGATCAGCTCGTGTGGTGAGCCCGTCCGCTCGACGACGATTCTCCATCTGGTCGTGGCGCGGGACCGTTGATAGAGCGCGATGATGTGCTCCGTCGTATCGAGCTCGCCGTCGTAGAACGTGTAGAACGCGTAGCCGCATTCCTTGCCGTCCCTGACGCAAGGCACGAAGCGAGAGCAGCCGATGGAGGGCGACCGCATCGATCGCGTGGACGGCACTGACCTTGCGCGCGATCGGGCCCGCGGACGTTGGTTCCGCTCCAGCGACCACGACGGGAAAGATGAGTGCGATGACGCCGGGGTCTGCGCGAGCCCAGGTCGTGTTCATTCGAGCCGGCATCATCAGCTCGTTTGCGCCGGCCGGGCCACACGCGTGTCCGTGCGCTGCGTGGTCAGTCACTCTGCAAGGATGCTGGCTCTGACGGACGCGTGCCGCTCCGGGGACAGGGGCAGTGTGGCCGAGCGTTCGTCGAGCTGCTGCGCCCGCACGAGCTCATGATGGAGCGCTGCACGACAGAAGGAGCAATCTTCCGTCAGGGCGACTCGAGCAGCGCTTCCAGCTCCGCGTACGCGGTGGTGATCGACGCCGCGCGCTCGCTTGCCCGCTTCTGTGCGACGGGATCGCCGGCGTGGTGGTCGGGGTGGTGCTTGCGCATGAGCGCGCGGTAGGCGCTCTTGAGCTCGTCGTGGCTGGCGCCCGGTCTGCAGCCCAGCTCTGCGTGCAGCGCGCGCAGGCGATGGGCTCGACCGAGCCCTCGTGCCGGCGAGCTGCCGCGCTTCTCGGGCGGCTCCGCCTTCGCACGCTTCTCGCCGCGGGCCTTCGCTGCGGCCTCCATTGCATCCGCGCGCTGACGTTCGTCGAGCTGCGCATTCTCGCTCGAGCGCCGACGCTGGAGCTCGGCGCGTAGCTCGTCGTCGGAGCGGGCCTCGAGCTCGCTCCTGGCGGCGCGCTCGAGCAGCGAGTTGAGGTTGCCTCGCGCGAGATCGAGGAAACGCCTACCGACGCCCATGCTGCGCGCCGCCGCGATTCGTGCCGCTCGTGCGCCGGATCGCGCGCTGCGTGATGAGCTTGGCGATGAGGTCCTGGGAGTATTCCGTCAGCTCCACGAACACGACGCCCATGCCCGACGGGCGCTGTGTGCAGCGCACCACCTCGCCGACGCCCTCTATGGTCTCGAGCTCGTCCATGATCACAGTGAACTTCAGCGCGACGCGCGTGCCGAGGGGCAGCGGGTCCTTGCTGCGGATGAACACGCCCGAGTGCGAGATGTTGGCGACGTACTCGTTGATGAACGCCTCCACCGATGCGAACTCCAGGTTGATCTGGACGCGGTCGGCCCGCGGCACGATGGGGCGCGGCGCGGTCATGCGCCTTCCTCGGCGCCCGGCGCGAGCGTGGCCGGTGCATCGGCTTCGAGCTCGACGTGCAGCTCCTCGTCGTCGTGCTCCGGCTCGCGCGTGACGTCGAGCGCCGTGACGACCTTGGGCGGCACGATGTAGTCGTCGACGGCCGCCTGCGGCATTTTCTCGGGTTTGTGCTGGCGCTGGCTGTCGTCGCGCCGCTCGGTGAGCTCGAACTTCTCGACGTGAAAGCGCTTCTTCGCAGCGATGATGATGCGCCGCTGGAGGCGCTTCTCGAGCTCGTCGAGGTAGCTCTGCTCGACGGTGACGAGCAAATCCGCGATCTCCGGGTTGCAGGTGACGACGATGCCGTCGGAGCGGAACGTACCGCCGTCGCGACGCAGGCGGCGCAGGATCTCGGCGCACACGGTGGTCTTCGACTTCACGTAGCCCTTGCCCTCGCAGTACGGGCACGGCTCGGTGAGCATGCGGCCGAGCGACTCGCGCGTACGCTTGCGCGTCATCTCCACGAGCCCGAGCTCGGAGATCTTGGTGACATTGGCCTTGGCCTTGTCGGCCTTGAGCGCCTCCTCGAACGCGCGCATGACCTTCTCGCGGTTCGCGTCCTTGTCCATGTCGATGAAGTCGACGATGATCATGCCGCCGATGTTGCGCAGGCGAAGCTGGTCGGCGACCTCCTTGCAGGCCTCGAGGTTCGTCTTGGTGATCGTCTCCTCGAGCGACATCGACTTCTTGCCGACGAACTTGCCGGTGTTCACGTCGATGGCAGTGAGCGCCTCGCCCTGATCGACGATGAGCGAGCCCCCCGATTTCAGCAGCACCTTGCGCTCGAGCGCGCGATCGATCTCCGTCTCGATGCCGTAGCCGTCGAAGATGGGCTCGCGCCCCTCGTACAGCTCGATCTTGCCCGCGAAGTGCGGCATGAACGCGCCCACGAACTTGAGCAGCCGCTCGTACTCGCTATTGCTGTCGACGATGAGCTTCTCCACCTCGGGCGTGAACAGGTCACGCACGGTGCGGAGCAGGAGGTCGAGGTCGTTGTAGAGCAGCGC
>JAYTLP010000329.1:0-4635 GCA_043729375.1 Myxococcales bacterium | reverse complement strand
GCGCGCAGCGCGCCTGCGTGCGCGGCGAGCTCCTCCGCGAAGCTGGCGAGCTGCAAGGCGTCCCACTCCACCGTGTCCCAGAAGATGCTCGACCCGCGCACGACGAGGTGCGTGGCGATGATCTCGTCGACGCCCGACACCGCCGCGGCCATGACGGCGAGCCCCTTGAGCTGCCAGGAGTCGCGCGCCGGCATCGGTCGCCCGGTCTTGTAGTCGATGAGGATGCCGCGCCGGTCGACCATGAGCCCGAAGAAGTCGGCGGACCCGACGTAGAACATCCGCCGGTCGATGTACTGCTCGTACGCCCGGCCGATGTTCTGGCCGAGCAGCCGGCCCTCGCGCGTGTACGGGTTCCACGCGAAGGCCGGCTCCAGGTGTCCGCCGCGCGGCACGCGCGTGACGTCGATGTCCTCGCAGGCCTGGCGTCCCGGATCGTCCATCGGGACCAGGGCCAGCGCGGCCTCGCGGCCCTCGGGGCCATCCTGGGAGATGCGGTACATGAAGCCGTGCACCGTGTTCCCGCGCGCAGCGTCGCTTGAGGTGGCCTCCACCGTCCCGGCCATCGCGTTCGACTCGGGGCAGCCCATGCTCCTCGGTAGCGCGCTCGCGCTCGGGAGGATCCGCTTCATGCCGGCGGGCTCGCTCACGAGGCACCCGCTGCGCGGTGCTTCTGCTCTGACAGGGCGGTCGCGACGGTCTTCTTGCAGTCACAGCAGCCACACCCGGCAGTGAACACCGCGTCGACCGCAGCAATGAACATCTCCGGGATGGTGGAGGCGAAGTCCGGGCCGAGCGAGACCGACTGCTCGACCAGGAGGCCGAGCAAGATGCTCGCGCGCATCGTCGGCTCCTCGCGCTCGAGGATCAGGTTCACGAGGCGGCGACCCTCGGCGATCGTCTTCATCTTGGCGTCGAGATCAACGGTCGTCATGCGGGCTCCCGGCTGGCGTCGTCGTTGTCGGGGCAGAGCGGCGCGTGCGTCCCGAGCAGGCCGCACTCCTCGCACGCCTTCTTGAGGTCGGGCTTCTTCTCGGGCTCGGCGGCCGTGTCCTGCGCGGGCTCGTCCTTCGCGACCGGATTCTCCTTCGGCTTGTCGAACTCCTTCAGGCGCGCGACGTACACCGCAGACATCGCCTTGCGTAGCGATGTGCCCTTGGGGAGCTCGTCGGTCATCAGCTTGCCCACGTCCGTGAGCTCGTCGCGCGTGGTTGCAGCGGCGAGCATGGCGGCCCAGTCGCGATCCTTCTTCGGCTCGGGGAGCGCGGCCTGCGTCCGCTGCTTGACGTCACCGTCGTTGGCGGTGAGCTGCACCACGCCGCGCGCGATCTGCTCGGTGACGTGCGTGCCGCTGTCCGTCTCGATCTCCTCCGGTAGGAGCAGGTCGCCCAGCTCCTCGGGGAACGCCTTGCGGAGCGCCAGCGCCTCGGCGCACTTCGCGAGCATGATGTGCGGCTTGGACGCCCACATCGAGTTCGGCTGGTGGTGGCCGTCCTTGTAGAACGTCTGCACATACTCGTCGAACCGGGCGACGCCGACGAAGGCGCGCGTGATTCCCTTGCGGAACGCGCTCACCTTCGCAACGAGGAGTTGCCCCTTGTCGTCGTACATGAACATCGGCTCGTCTTGGCCGTCGTACTCGCCCGTCCGCGCGGCCTGGAGCCGGAAGCCATCGATCCCGACCTGCGGCACCCACTTCGCCGTCTTGGTCTTGGTCGCCGCGTCGTAGCTCGATCGGCTCACGAAGTGGATCTGCCCGGTCATCGGGTTGAGGTTCTTCATCGCCGCGATGGTCATGAGCGCGGCGAACTCCGCGTCCGTCGCGCCCGCGCACTTGTTCTGCCGGATGATGTCCAGCGCCTCGGCGGTGTAGACCTCTCGGAAGCTGCGGGTGAGCGTGCTCTCGCGTCGCTCGGTGATCGTCAGGGTGGATACTTCGGGCTCGGACATCTGGACCTCTCCTCGGTGGGACTCTCTTACTACACGACGGTTTACAAGCGGACAAGCTCTTTCTGTTCGCATGTCAACCTAGCCGGTCGCGGAACCGCTGGTGCTGCTCATCCCAGGACACGACGGCGGTGCCCGTGGTTCCGTTGCGCGCCTTACCGACGATGATCTCGGCGATGCCCTTGTCCTCGTCGCGCTTGCTGTAGACCTCCTCGCGGTAGACGAAGCAGACCGTATCGGCGTCCTGCTCGATGGCGCCGGACTCCCGGAGGTCGGACATCATCGGGCGCTTGTCGGCGCGCTGCTCGAGGCCACGGTTGAGCTGCGACAGCGCGACCACGGGGAGCCGAAGCTCCTTCGCCATGAGCTTCATGCCGCGCGTGATCTCCGCGATGACCCGCTCGCGGTTCTGCTCTCGGCGGTCCTGGCTCTCGAGGAGCTGGAGGTAGTCGATGACGATGATGCCTTGATCGTCGGGGATCTTGTTCGCGGCCTTCCACTGGCGCGACGCGGACCGGACGTCGTGGATGGTGAGGCCCGTCGCGTCCTCCATCCAGATCGGGTGCGAGGACATCTTCGACGTCGCGCGCGTGACCTGCAGCCAGTCGTGCTGGTTCAGCCGGCCGCCTTTCAGGTTCGCCGCGTCGACCTGGCTCTCGCGTGCGACCAGGCGCTCGGCGAGCTGCATCTTGCTCATCTCGAGCGAGAACATCAGGCCCGGTTCCCCGGCGCGCGCGGCCTCTGCCAGCGCGTTCAGTGCGAGCGCCGTCTTTCCCATCGAGGGGCGCCCCGCGACGATGATGAGCTCCCCCGGTTGGAAGCCGCCGGTGATGTGATCGAGCCGCTCGAGGTTCGTTCGCAGCCCGGTGATCGGTGTCCCTTTCGAGAGCATTTCGCTGCGGTGTTCGAGGAGGCGGCCGTACTCCTTCAGCACGCCGGAGAACCGCTGCGGCCCGTTGCCCTTGTCGACCGCGTTGGTCAGCCCGAGTGCCGCCGTCTCCGCGTCCGCGAGGAAGTCGTCGTCGTCGACCTCGGGGTCCCGTGCGCGCGCAGCGATCTTGCTTGCGACCGTCAGCCACTTCCGGCGCGATGCGATCTTGCGTAGGCGGCGCGCGTGCCACGCCAGGTTCTCGACCGTGATCACCTGCGCCATCAAGTCGACGAAGTACTCGCGTCCTCCGAGCGGGAGCAGCGCGCGCATCGCGCCAGAGGCCTCCATCACCGAGCCCAGCGACATCGGATCGATCGGCGCCTGCTGCTCATCGAGCAGTCGCATGTGCGTGAGGATCTGCCCGTGGCGCGGGTCGTACATATCCTCGGCGGTGAGCTGTGCAAGCTCGATGATGGCGCGGGGCTTGATGAGGATCGCCCCGAGGATGGTCCGCTCGGTGGCGAGGTCGTTCGGGATGAGCGGCGCTGTGCCGCTCACGACTCCGCGCTCTCAACCGCCGCCGCTGCTGCCTTCACCACGCGACCGCGCTTGTCGAGCAGCCGCCCGTCGGGGTCGTAGCAGTTCCCTTGTTCGTCCCAGGTGTAGCCGGCTGCCGCGAGCTCCTTGCGGGCATGGGCCTCGTCCCGGATGCGCGTCTGCTCGCGCTGGCGCTCGATCTCGTCGTTGCTGGGCGGATGCTTCCCCGGCCGCTCGAACGCGCGCTGGAGCGAGCCCTGGGCAGCCTGGGGTGGCATGGCTGCGAGCTTCGGTGTGCTCGCGAGGGTCCTCTGGAAGTTCTCCGGTCGAAAGGGCGTGATCGCGTTGAACCACTCCCCCGACGATGGCTTGGCCTTCACCTCCGCTGCACGGACGGCAATGACGTGGCGGATCTCCTCGACGGTGCAGCCCTCCTCGAGGCGGGCGCGGATGTGCTTCAGGTTGTCCTCGACGGGGCGCAGCCGACGAGATCCCTCGATGACCGAGCCGCGAGCATCGTTCAACTCCTCGAGCAGCCCATGGGTGAGCTCAGTGAGCGGATCTGGCTTTAGCTGTCTCTGCCCATCCTCGAACAAGTCCCGGTCGTGATCGGGGTCGTTGGTACTGGTACAGGTACTGATCAGTCGCGTGGTCCCCGCGAGGTCCCCGGGAACTTTCCCGGGAACTGAGCTATCGGCCCGAACCACCGTTACTTTTCCTGTGGGTACTCTCGGGCGCCCCGGCTTGTCGACTTTCTGGTGCTCCGTCCAGCCGGTGATGTTCAAGTAGGGCTGGCCGCGGCTCTCGTAGAGCGAAATCAGGTCCCGCTCAACCAGGATGCGGAGGCTGTTGAGCACCTTGTGGTCGCCCGGTTCGGCGCCCCAGAACACCGCCCCGCTGAGCAGGGCAGGATCGGCGTGCGCGTTGCCGTAGTCGTCTGCCAGGAGGAGCAGGCTGACGAACAGGCGCCATGGGGCATCGGGGAGACGGGCGGTGCGAGGGTTCTCGAGGAGCTCGGGCTTGATGGTGCGGATCCTACCTGCCATGGACATGCCTCCGGCCTCCCGTCACGGGAACAAGGGAGGGGCGATGCAGTGGCAGATCGGGACTCGGGCCGGACCCCAGCGTACGCACACGCTACAGCCCACCGACATTCTGATCGCCCCTCGCTTGCGCCCGCGACGGGATGTGCGTGAAACGGGGTCCTCGCTGTGTGCCCTGCCAGGGACGTTGCGAGCCCCGAAGCAGGACGCCTCGGGGAAGTGATGGATACCCTCGCAGCG
>JAYTLP010000328.1:0-3572 GCA_043729375.1 Myxococcales bacterium | reverse complement strand
AGCACGTGACGATGTGCGTCGAGGTCGAGGCGGCCAATCCTGGCGGCTCGGTCAGGGACCGACTCGCGCTCGGGATCATCGAAGACGGCTTGCCGCGGCCGAGCTCGATGCGGATCCCGCTCGCGCTCGAGGTGACGCGGCCGCCCGAGCAGGCGCCGATCGATCGCGTGCTCGCGGTCGCCACCCCGCGCGCGTCATCGAGGGTCGGCGCGGCGACGTCCCCGGCCGATGCCGGCACCCTGTCGCACGGGAGCGCGTCGCCGAAGTACTCGTCGAAGGTGTCGGCACTGTCGATGTCCCCGGCGGCCGCCGGCGCGCGGATCTCGCCGATCGCGGTCTCGACGTGCGTGACGTCGTCGATGATCCACGCGCCCCACCAGCTGCCGTCGCCCTCGTCGGCGAGCCGCCACATCCGGTAGCGGTAGGGATGATCGAGCTGGAACGAGAACGGAATCTCGCAGGTCTTGCCGACGCCCTCCCCGTCGAAGTCGCGACAGGTCGCGCCGGCCGAAGGGGTCGCCGCGGTGGAGCTCCAGATCGAGAAGCGGGCGATCCGGGTGCCGTCAGCGAGCTGCTGCAGGCCCATGTACGCGCCCTCGGAGGTGTGCTCGTAGCCGACCACGAGCGCCACGTAGGTGGAGTCGTGCATCGCGCGGAGCGTGACGGCCTGGTCGATGTTGTAGGCCGGTCGCGCGAGGGTCCACCACTGATGAACATTCGCGTCGCGATGCTGGTCCGCCGCGGCGGTGGCACCGCTGCCGAGCAGGACGGAGAGGACGAGTGGTGCGAGCGGTGCGAGCTTCATTTCGCTCCTGGAGGCCTGGCTACTCGACGTCAGCGGCACCGGGTCGATTCATCGTGATCGACGCGGCGCGCGGCAGCAGCCGGTTCGCAAGTCCGACCCTGCCCGCGCACCGTGCTCGCAGCACCGGTCGAGTCCGGAATCCCGCGTGGTACATCGGGCAGATGTCACTGGCCCGTGGATCTCTTGTCGCCTTCGTGATCGCGTTCGCGGTGCCGGCGTATGCCGACAAGGCGGACACCCGCAGCAACCTCGCGTCGTTCGGCGCCGGCGCGATCGTCGTCGCGCAACCGACCGCCTACAACGATTCGTGGTCGGGGTTCTGGCTGCTCGACGAGGATCCCTCGACCGGCTACGCGCCGCCCGAAGGCGACCTCGCGGCGAAGGCATTCGTGATCGAGCTCGCCGATAGCGACTCCATCTCCGAGGTCGCGTTCGATAGCGCGCAGACCGAGAGCGGCGCCCGCAGCGCCAAGGAGGTGAGCGTCGAGATCTCGACCAAGGCCGACGGTGGGTGGCAACCGCTGGTCACGGCGACGCTCGCGGAGAGTGCCGACAACCAGCACTTCCCCGTGACGACGCCGAAGACCGGGCGCTATCTCCGGCTCACGCTGAAGACAAACCACGGCGACGCCAAGTACAGCGAGTTGATGGGTTTCGGGGCGTACGGCAAGGTCGTCGCGAAGCTGCCGGTGGGCGATTTCTCCGGCGCGTACGACACGGTCCAGTTCGGCATGTTCCGGATCAAGGCGAGCGGCATCACCGCGGTCGGGTGCTACGAGCACAAGAACGGGCTCATCACGAACGCGGGCTTCGATGGGCGCGTGTTGCGCTTCACGTGGACCGAGACCACGGATCAGACCCACAGCGGTCCCGCGATCATGGTGTTCCCCGCGAACGGCAAGGCGTTCCTCGGCCTGTGGTGGAGCGGCAGCGACGCGCACCCCGATGGGCGGTGGGATGGCGTGCTGAAGAGCAAGACGGTCGGCGTGTGCCCGCACTTCAAGTTCCCCGCCGCCAAGGCCGGCGGTGACGTCGCCGACGCGCTGCGCAAGGTCGGTCGCGCCCGGATGTACGGCATCACGTTCGATACCGACTCGGATCATATCAAGGCCGAATCGAAGCCCACCCTCGACAACCTGATCGCGGCGGCGAAGGCCGAGCCCACCTGGAAGCTCGCGATCGAAGGCCACACCGACTCGTCGGGCGCGGCCGACCACAACCAGAAGCTGTCGGAGCAGCGCGCGGCGGCGGTGAAAGCGTACCTCGTGAAGGCGGGCGTCAAGGCGGACCGGCTGAGCACCAGCGGGTTCGGCGCGAGCGCGCCGGTCAGCACGAACGACACGACGCTCGGACGCTCGCAGAACCGTCGCGTCGAGGTCGTGAAGAGCTAGGCGCTTGGAGCCGTGCGGGCGGTCGCGGGTCTCTTACGGGAGCCGGTAGCAGCCGAATTCCAGCGCGGAACGCCGACGTGCCAGACTGCGGCGATGATGCGAATGATCGTGCTCGCGGTTGTCGTCGGTGCTTGTGGCAAGGGCCAACGCGGAGCGGCGCGCGGGAGCTGCGAGCTCACGTATGCCGAGGGTTCGCCCGACGGCAGCATCGCGAAGGGCTTGCAATCATGCAGCGCGGGCTGGATCGCGAGCCGGTGCAACGCGAACGGCACGGGCGCCGGCGTCACGGGCCTCCACACGACGGACTACGTGTTCACCGCAGGTGCCACGTGCGAGCAGCGCGGCTATCAGGACTGTGGCCACGGGCGCGGTACGTACTACAAGGTCTGTCCGGACGCCGGACCCGGCAGCTCCGGCAGCGCCGTCGCGGCGGCGGGCGGAGCTGCCGGCGGTAGCGGGGATGGCGGCGGTGGCGCGGCACCGCTGCCCGCCGTCGACTGCAGCGGCGCCGAGTGTGTCAAAGAAGCGCTCGCGCTCGGTGACGCAGAGCCCGAGAAGGCGGTCGCGCTGTTCTCCAAGGCGTGCAGCGATGGCCAGGCCGTCGCATGCGCGATGGTCGGCACCGCGTTCGAGACCGGCCACGGCGTCGCGGCCGACGGCAAGCGCGCCCTCGAGTACGACGAGAAGTCGTGCACGCTCGGCTACGCGAAGGGTTGCTACAACTTCGGCCTCGCGCTCGCGAACGGCGTCGGCGGCAGCCCGGACCTGCCGCGCGCGCTGCCGATCCTCGAGAAGGCGTGCGCCGACGGCGCGTGGAAGGCGTGCGGCAGCGTCGGTAGCTATCGCCTCGGGACGGGTGACCAGGCCGGCGCGGCGAAGGTCCTCGTGGTCGGCTGCAAGCACAACGACACCCTCTCCTGCCAGGAGCTCGCCCAGGTCCCAGAAGCAATGAGGGGGCCCGCGATCGACGCGGACGACCATCCGTCCAGGCCGCCGGTGAAGGCAGCAGCCCATGCGGCGAAGTCGAAGCCGCAGACCGACGTCGCGGATCCCTACGGGATGTAGCGGTGACGACCTGCTCGGCGTGCAGAGTCGTCTTACCGCTGGCGCTGGGCACCTCGATGTCGGCCGTCCGCTAAACCGGCGATATTTCTGCCGGTCGCGAAAAGTGACCGCCCTTCGACAACTCGCTTGACCCCGGCCGGCCCGACCGCGATGGTCCCGCGCGATGAGGGCTTCCCACGCAGCTTCGATCGCGTTCGCGACAGGTGTGTTCGTGCTCGGGTGCGGACCCGGCTCGCGAGACACGGGGCCGACTTGCACGAGCATGTGCACGGCCCTCGGCTTCGAACAATGCCGCGGTGATGGCACGCTCG
>JAYTLP010000327.1:0-3969 GCA_043729375.1 Myxococcales bacterium | reverse complement strand
CCTCTTGGCCGCGCCCGACGCTGCGCAGCAAGTCGGTCCCATTCAGAAGCTGCTCGGCTCCAACCCCCTGACGCCGTTCCTGCTGATCATCGGAGTGTTCTACTTCCTCATGATCCGGCCGCAGCAGAAGAAGGCGCGCGCGCACGAGGACTGGCAGAAGCGCCTTGCCGTCGGCGACGAGGTCATGACGACGGGCGGGCTCTTCGGGCCGATCACGTCGATCAAGGACGACGTCATTTACGTCGAGGTCGGCGAGAAGGTACGCGTGCGTGTCCTGCGCGCGAACGTGAGTGGCATCGCTCCGGGCGCACGTGCCGCGGACAAGCCCGCCGCCGAGAAGTCGAAGGCTCAGGCCTAGGAGTCGTAATGGATCGCTCGTGGCTGTACCGCATCGGCTCCTACCTCCTGCTCACCATCGCCGCGTGCGTCGTGCTCATCCCGACCGTCGCGCAGTGGACGGCGACGGATGACCGCCTCCCCGCATGGGTGACGAAGAACCTCCAGAAGAAGATCCTCCTCGGCCTCGACCTCCAGGGCGGCCTGCACCTCGTCTACGAGGTCCAGGTCGACAAGGCCGTTAGCGACAAGGCCGACCGCCTCGCCGGTGACATCGAGGAGAAGCTGCACAAGGACAAGAAGGTCAAGGATGTGCGAATCGACCGGGTCGGCACGACCGAGATGGTCGCGCACTTCGCCAACCCGGCCGACACAGGCAAGCTCGACAAGGAGCTCCTAAAGCAATACGCGAAGTACCTCGACGAGGAGAGCCGCGATGCTGCCAAGGGCGAGGTTCACCTCAAGATCGACACCGACTACATCGACGAGCTGAAGGACTACGCCATCCGCCAGGGCGTCGAGACCATCCGCAACCGCGTCGACAAGCTCGCGGTCTCCGAGCCGGCCATCACCCGCAAGGGCACGGACATCGTCGTCGAGCTCCCCGGCCTCAAGCCCGACGACTTCGAGCACGTCAAGAACCTCATCGGTCGCACGGCGCAGCTCGAGTTCAAGATCGTCGACGACGGCTCCGAGTACATGAAGACGCTCGCCGGCGTCGCGGCATCCAAGAAGACGGAGTTCCCTGGCATCACCGTCGGCAACAGCGGCTGGACGGAGGAGAAGGGCACCGGCGCGGCGCACGAGGACATCTACCTGCGCTCGAAGGACCGCGGAGAGATCGAGCGCTTCCTTGCGTCGCTCGCGCCCGACCAGAAGGTTCCGTCCGATCACGAGATCGGCTACGAGCAGCGCGCCGAGTCGCAGGACGACGAGGCTGCGGCCCCCGCCAGCGGCGTTCGCCCGTCGATCTGGCGCACGCAGTACTTGCACCGCCGCGCCGAGATGACGGGCGAGTACATCACCGATGCGGACGTCGGCCAGGACCAGACGACGCATGCGCCGGACGTGCAGCTGTCGTTCGACCGCGAGGGCGCCGACCTGTTCGAGAAGATCACCGGAGCCAACGTCGGTCGTCGCATGGCCATCATCCTCGACGACAAGGTGGCATCCGCCCCCCAGCTCAACGAGCGCATCGGTGGCGGGCACGCTCGCATCACGCTCGGCAGCTTCGGCGATCCGTTCCAGGTACAGCAGGACGCGCGTGACCTCGTCGCCGTGCTCCGCACGGGTGCACTACCGGCACCGCTCAAGAAGACCTTCGAGACCCAGGTCGGCCCAACGCTCGGTCGCGATGCCGTCGAGAAGGCCAAGCTCTCGATGCTCATCGGTTCGATCGCCGTCATCCTCTTCATGCTGGTGTACTACCGGGTTTCCGGCCTCATCGCCGACATCGCGATGGTGCTCAACATCCTCTACCAGCTCGCGATCCTCGCGCTGCTCGGCGCCACGCTCACCTTGCCGGGCATCGCAGGGGTCGTCTTGACGGTCGGAATGGCCGTCGACGCCAACATCATCATCTACGAGCGCATCCGCGAGGAGCTACGCGCCGGCAAGAGCCCCCGCGGCGCGGTCGAGGCCGGCTTCGGCCGCGCATTCTGGACGGTCGTCGATGCCCACGTCACCGCGCTGGTCGCTGGCGTCGTCCTGTTCTCGTACGGCACCGGCCCCATCCGAGGCTTTGCCGTCACGCTCATGATCGGCATCGCCGCCAACCTCTTCACGTCGGTGTGGCTGTCCCGCTCCATGTTCGACTTCATGGTCGGCCGCAAGGCCACCTCTTCCCTCTCGATCTGAGCCGAGCGATGACCCTTCAACCCAAGCAGCACAAATTCTTCGAGCTCATCAAGCCGGATCACGACTTCAACTTCGTCGGCCGGATGCGGCTTCTCCTCGGCATCTCGCTCGTCCTCGTGTTCGTGTCGATCGCGATGCTTCCGGTGAACTACTTCATCCACGGGCACGTGCTGAACTTCGGCATCGACTTCCGCGGCGGCACCGAGATCCGGGTCGACTTCGCCAGGGACGTCGACGCCGCGCAGATCCGCGAAGGCATGCACAAGGGCGGTTTCGCCGACGCAGAGGCCGTGCGCATCAAGGACGCCGACCACCCTTACTCGTACCTCGTGCGCTTCGGCGCGGTCTCGCCCGTCTCCGAGAAGGCCGCGCAGGCGCTCAAGCAGTCAGTCGAAAAGAAGTTTGGCGCTGACTCGCTCAAGAAGTTCGATTTCTCCGAGGGTGGCGACAAGATCTACCTGCGCTTCAACAAGCCGGTGGAGCAGAGCGACATCGAGGGCGTGCTCAAGGACGCCGGCGTGAGCAACAACGCCGTGCAGCGCTTCGGCCGGACCGAGGACAACACCTTCGAGATCGTGCTCGTCGGTCTCGACGTGGAGGTCCGCAAGGCGCTCGAGACCGAGCTCGGTGCCGGTTCGATCGAGAAGATCCCGTCCGTCGAGTCCGTCGGTGCAAAGGCCGGCGCAGAGCTCCGCGACGACGGCATCAAGTCGCTGTTCTTCGCGATCATCTGCATCATGGTCTATATCGCGGTGCGGTTCGACTTCCGCTTCGGCCCGGGCACCGTCGTGGCGCTCCTCCACGACGCCATCCTCACGATGGGCGCCTTCGCCATCACGTACCGCGAGTTCTCGCTCACGACCATCGCGGCCATCCTCACCGTGATAGGCTACTCGATGAACGACACCATCGTCGTGTTCGACCGCATCCGCGAGAACGCGTCGCGCATGCGCGACAAGAAGTTCGACAGGCTCGTGAACATCTCCATCAACGAGACGCTCTCGCGCACGATCCTCACGTCGGCCACGGTCTTCTTCGTGACGCTCGCCATGAACATCTTCGGGACCGGGGTCATCCGGGACTTCGCTTTCGCGATGAACATCGGCGTCATCGTCGGCACCTACTCGTCCATCTTCGTGGCCGCGCCCATCCTCATCTGGCTGAACGACCGCTTCTTCAGGCCCATCTCGGGCAGCAAGCTCGCCAAGCGCTGATCCGTTCCGGCGTGCCGATCGTTCTCGGCGCAGTCATCTCGAAACACCTCTCTCGCTGATCCCGCGAATCGCCACGTGGTCCGAAGGGTCCTCGCCTTGCTGCGTACGAGCGGCAGGAGGACCACATGACGTTCGAGGTCCGGTTCTGGGGCGTTCGGGACGGCATTGCGGCGAGCGGGCTGCGAGACGATGAACGTGGGAGGCAACACCTCCTGTGTGGAGGTGTGAGGTCCGAACGGGGAGCTCGTGATCCTGGACGCGGGCACCTGGCTTCGAGGGCCGGGCGCAGCCCTGGTCGCGAGCGAGGAGCTTGCCGACGCGCACCTGCTGGTGAGCCACCTGCGCCGGGATCGTATCCAGGACTCTTTGTTCTTTGCGCCCGCGTTCGTGCCGACCACACGCCTCGCCATGTACGGGCCCGCGCGGTTCATCGGGCCGAAAGGCGACATGCGCCGCGCTTTCGAGACGCAGATGCGCGCGCCGCACTTTCCGGTGGGCCTCGACACCATGCGCGCGCAGCTCGGGTTCCGCGCGGTGCCGCAAGTCTCGACTGGAACGAGCC